>JBEIDK010000004.1:0-64402 GCA_040383485.1 Flavobacteriales bacterium | reverse complement strand
TGACCGCTTAGACTAATTTTACCGTCAAAATCAAATGTTTTCTTTTCACAATTTATATTAATGTATCCTGCTATTTGCCTATAATTTTCCTTTGAGGTACTCATAGGAGTTTTAATTAAAACCGGATTTACGAGACGATTAAAATCATCACAGTTATTAATTTCAGCAACCTGAACTGGCAAATGAACTGTATAATTATTCTCATAATAAAAAGGTAACTCGTCAACATTATACTTGGAATAATAATTTTGAGGTAACAGATAATGAAAAACACCATCCACTTTTAAACCAAAAATTCTCCTCTTATTTACTCTTGTTTCTGCATAATTAAAATCAAACTTATCAAGTCGCTTATCGGTAAGTATGTAATTATAAAATGTTGAATCTAAATGGTGAAAAATATCATAATAAAATTCATTATCATAATCATATCTGAATATTGACTTATTCAGATAGTCGTATTGAAATAATCCAAAATATTCCTTTCTAGAATAAACATTCTTAAATTCAAGTGGCTTAAAACTGTTGAATTTTTCGTGAATTGCTATCATTTTTAAATAGTCGTTCTGATAATTGCTATCGTTAATCGACTTTAAAAAATTTCGGTATGCAACGTTTTGGTCTGAGTTAAGGCTTAAACCTTCTTTTTTTAAATCTCTATCATTTATATAAGTTATTTGAGAGTAATAACTTAGTAGAGTATTATTAAAAGCCAATTTACCTTCCATAAAGCATGGATCTAATAATTTAAATGTCTTGCGGTTTACATTGCGAAATAATGAACTAGAATAAATATTTTGAAAATATTTTTGAGATTTGACTGGGTTAATATCATAATATGATACGGCATCAATATTAGCAAACGAATTGCTATAATCGTATCCAAGGACATTTTGTGTTTTTATCTTATAACTTCTAATAATTTCCTTATTAAGTATAAATTCAGTTGAATCAAAAGTATGGTTCAAAGAATTTTTAAAATTAAAAGCTGGGACGTATTTTAAAATATAATCATCCTTAATTTCCAGATCTTGAATTGGATAATAATCGTTGAAGAAAATTCGAGATGAAGTATTTAATACAGAAATTTTATAACTATACTGTAATTCATCCCCTACTTTTAACGGACTAAAATTGAAGAACATTCTAATGCGAATTAAAGAATTATTATTTATACGAATTGAATCTCTAATTGGCGTATACCTCACTTCAGGTGTAAAGGTGTGCCCGTTTGGCCTAATTATTCTTACACAAAAATACTTAACCTCAAAATCGTTATAAAATCGAAATTGTGATGATAGATTATGAGATATGTTCTTCATATCAGGATTAACTAATCTTTCTTGATTCTCCGGTAAATACATGTGCGTAAAATAGTCAACACCTTTTTGGGTTTTTAATAATACTCTTTCTGTTTTTTCAAGAAACCCAGTGCTTTTATAATATATTTTTCTAGACAAAATAACTGCATCTTCATTCTCAAAAATTGGGTTTACAGGTATTTTTCTATTCATGGAAGTGTCCCATTCATAGCCGGAATTGACATACAACACAGATTGAGACCATGAAAAGAAAGGAAATAAAAAAAACAGAAAACAAATTAATGTAGAGTAAGAATTCTTAAAATTTAAGCTCATGCAAATCGTAATTATAGTTTTACTAATTAAATTCAACTTTCATCATTAAATAATCGCACATCAAAATTATTTCTTGCCTAAATTTTTCAGAATCAATGGGCTTGTTTCGCATTTTGAATAATTCATTCTGTGCGCGCAAGGTTCCAATTTTAATATCCAACTTGGTAAATACTCCAAAGACTCTATTGATGTTAGCAATATATTTTACGTTGTTCCAATTTTGAGATAAATCAGCCACAACTTGATACATTTTATCAGTAGCGGAATAAATAATTTCTTTGCGGTCAAGTTCTACATTCCATTTTTCAACTTCTTCTGCCAATTTTTCAAGTTTCGCTGGGAATAGCTTTGTTGATTGAAAAAACTCTTTAATTTCATTATTGATTACAATAGCTAAATTCTTTTCAAGCATTTGAGGTACTGGCAAAGACTCGCTTTGAAGGACGTTCATTAAATTATAGTTTCTATTATAAATCTTTTTATAAGAATCCTCTGCTTGTTTCAAATCTTTGTGCATAATTTGATTTAATACCTTCCTCTGTTCGTCTTTAAATAAATTTGAAAACGAGAATTTTTCTTGCCCAAAATAAAATTGCATGATACTAAATACATCTGATAGTCTGCTATGATTAAATGACTCAATAATGTCATCTTTCATTCTAAAGAAAGCGTCATCATCAATATTACTTGTAGCACTGCCAATAATGTGATTTTGACCTAAATAAATAACACTAAAATAAAATAACTTTTCGCTATAAGTTATATTACTAAATACTTTTGTTTTGCCAACTGCAAGCTTTAAGGCTCCAGCTTCAAGCCTTTCGTAAACTTCACTTTCAGCAAAATAATTACATATTGTTAAACTTTCTGGTTGCTCTTCAAATAATGAAGCAACTGCATAATGGCTTCCAACTTTTGAAAGCGTAAGCCTTGATGGCAATACCTTATGTTTATGTATTTCTTCGGCATTAAATAATTGCTTATCGTTTCCTGGAGTATTATGTAATTGAATTAAAAATTCTTTTTCTAGTTTTAAATCTGATTCACTTTCTGCAAGCTGCATAGCTCTATCAGCATACTGCAATATTTGAATTGTTTCTATTCCACTAATGTCATCAAAGAACCAGCCACAACTAGTATACATGAGCATGCTATGCCTTTGCATTTCTAATAACCTAATAAACTTTGTTTTTTCTTCTCCTTTAAGTTGTAGGCCTGTATTATCAGAAATAAACTTATCAATATTATTCTCACTTCTCTCTAATACTATACTAATATACTTATTTCTTAAATCCCAAACATTTGGTGCGAATGCACTCATTTGTTTTTCATACAAATCTGATATTTGATTTCTTAACCAATCTAATGAATTGCGCAAAGGAGCACGCCATGATTGATTCCAAGAAGGTTTACCACCACTGTTGCATCCACAATCAGTTCTCCATCTTTCAATACCATGCACGCAACTCCATGATGTATTTTGATAAATTTCTACTTCAAACTTTGGAGGGTGTAATGCCAAAAATTCTGCATAATTTACTAGCTTAACTTCAGTACTTTCTTCAATATGTTTTATACAAAATGCCAGTGCCATATCACCATATCTTTCATGATGACCATAACTTTCTCCATCGGTAGCAATACTTACTAATTGAGGTTGTTCAGAATCGTTATCAAAGGAATCTAGTAGTTGTTCTGCAAATTTTTTTCCGTCCTTTAGCCAACCTTTAAAAGCAACACCTTGAGAAAGTTCACCATCATAAAAGAATAAATTTATTGACTTACCAGATGGTAGTTTGCATAAATAAGCATTTCTAGTATCAATTTTTTCTCCTGTTACATCATGCCAAGAGCCATTATTAATTGGCTTTATTGACT
Organism: Flavobacteriales bacterium; assembly: GCA_040383485.1. Lineage (GTDB taxonomy): Bacteria > Bacteroidota > Bacteroidia > UBA4408 > UBA4408 > JBEIDK01. The sequence continues at coordinate 60,887 of JBEIDK010000004.1, read as the reverse complement.
TTGCTTGTCGAGGAGCAAGTATTGTATAAGTAATTCCATTGCTAGCTAAAACCTCTAAGGTAGCAGTATCAACGGCAGTTTCAGCAAGCCACATACCTTGAGGCTTTCTACCAAAACGGAATTCAAAATCACGAATTCCCCAAATCACTTGGGTTTCTTTATCATGCTCATTTGCAAGAGGCATAATTAAGTGATTATATACTTGTGCAATTGCGTTCCCGCATCCATTTTTCTCAATCACACTTTTTTTGTCAGCATCAATAATTGCGTGATGTACATCAGGAGCAACCTTTAATAACCAATCGAGAAGTGTAGCGCCAAAATTGAAGGATATTTTTTCATAATTATTGACAATGTCAATAATCTTCATTTCTTCATCCAATATTCTAGAATGGGCATTGGGTGCATAGCATTCGCTTGTTATGCGTTCATTCCAATCGTGAAATGGGTAAGCACTATCTTGTTGTTCAATTACTTCTAACCAAGGATTTTCGCGTGGAGGTTGGTAAAAATGTCCGTGTATACAAAGGTATTTCATAAAGAATCTGAAATGCTAAAATATAATTTATTACAGAATTTCAAATTTAAAATCTATAATTTGTCCAATAAATGTTGCCATAACAATTTTGAAGTGAATAAACGGAATTGATTGAAACTGTAGAATATTTTCTATTACAACTTTAAGGCAATGACTTTAATAATTAATTTGAAACTTAAAGGATTTAGTTTATTAATTTGAACCTATTTTATGATACTAAATTTAATTGATTTCAAATATTGATTGTCAGAATTAAATATTCTAGCAATATATAATCCATTATTAAGAGCTGCAACATCAACTGAAGAGCCAGAAAATATATTACTTTTCGCAAATAATAATTTACCCGAAAAGTCAATTATTTCTATGTTTAAATTTTCATCCAAATCAGATTTTATTATTACCCTATCGCTTGCGGGATTAGGAATTATTTGAATGGCGTTATTTTGAATTTCATTAATCTTTGATGGCAAGCCATTAGTACAATTTCCAAAAATGGGTCTCATCATGTAAGTTCCTTCAAACTGAGTATTTGCCCATAAACCAGAAGTAGGGGTAAAAAACATTTTTGTTTGATTATTATTGTTTCTATCAAACCCAATATTTAATCCGATTGTTGATTCTTTATAAATACCAGCATAAAATTTCCCGGCAGGAAGAGTTAGAATGGAATTAAATAAATACTCTGCAAAAACACTATAATCATTAGTATTCGTGTATTGAGGAGTTAAGGGTCCAAACTCTTTTAATATTTTACCAGGTATATGAATTGTTGTGCTTCCAATGCTTATTATTGAGTCACTCCAAACTCGAATATAAAATTCTACTCCAGAGAAATTATCATTTATCGGGTCAAAGAAAATTCTCATTCCTCTCATCTCATCAGCACTTGTAAGCTCAAATTGCGCTGCCATATTAGCGGCTGGAGTTGTAAGTAAATAGCCAGCCTCAGCACTACCATCATCATATGCAAAGTAATCTGAAAATCTTTGTATGAATTGAATAGTATCGTTTTCTCTGATAGGAGCTAAATTTAATGGAGTGAGCCATTGCTTTATTCTATATTCAACGCATTTATTTGAGTCGGGGAAAAAGAATTGAGGATGAGAACCAGTTATTAAAAGTGGATTTAAAACACTTGCACAAAAATTACAATTATTAATCTCAGCAGCAGCAAAATTAAAATTATCTACATTAACAATGTCAATTAAATTTTGAGAATAAAAATCAGAAACTTGATAATCAAAATTCGTATTTTGACCTAAGCCAGAAGGTGATAAATTGTTAATATAATTGGTGATTGAGGTTGACATCATCGAAGGCTCATATTGTGAATATGGTACAGCCTGATAATCAGTTAAAAGTGTTGTTGGACTTGATACAAATGCCAAATCATTTATAATGGTATCAGATAAGTTTTGCACAACTCTAACATAATCAATATTCCAATGGTCATTTGCACCGCTTAATGTAGCTCTATTAATAAATCTAAATTGAAAGCTTGAAGAGAGATAAATAGAGTCTATACCTATAGTTGCTGATGTAAAAGTTGTGTCACTAACTCCGCCAGTTTTACTCCAAATCGTTTGCCAATCAGTTTCAGCATTTCTGAATTGTAGCATTAGTGAATCCGTAAATTCTGGTGTGTCGCCTAGCCCTTGTCTTTGCCAAAAAAAGCTAAGATATCTTGGGGTTGCAAAATTCAAATTAATTGGTTTGGATGTTAAATAATCTGCTCTACCATTAGAAACAATAGAAAAATTGTATGGCATGCCTTTATGGTTAAGTCCATCAAAAGTAGCCACACCAATGGTTGGTTGAGCTATTGGAAAAGTGTTATTTAAAAATACATTTTGCTCAAAATCAGACCATAAACCATTTTGACCACTTCCTTGAATTTTGACTACTTCAAAAGTTTCTGTTAATTGACTAATAGATTTTATTGTAGCATCTATATTTGAAACAGCAACTGTTGCAGCACTATCTAATTTTACTCCGCCTACCCAAACCTTAAATGTACTATCTGCAATAAATGGACTTTGAGGGTATGACTTAATTTTATTCTGAAAATTATATAGATTTTGAAATGAAATATTAAATGAATCAGTGACAGTTCTTAACCAATTACCTGAGCTTATAAAAGTACTGTCGTATTGACGAACTTTAGAATAATTGAACGATGTTGGATTTGATTGTATAAATGGAGATACTAATTTCTTTAATGTAAAATTAAAAATTGAAGAAGAATTAATAGCTGAGTTTGGAAATGAATAGTAATAAAAGGTTTGAAATTTATTTGATGAAAAATCATCGTAAAAAGGCAAATTAAGCGTATCGATTATGAAAAATATTTTATCTGGATATGCAGTGGAGCGGTCCTGAATATTATCTTTAGTTTCAAATAATTGTTTATTGTAATGCAATGGCTCTAATCGTTCTTGACTATAAGCATTGACTTGAAAAATAAAAAATGAAATAGAAAGTAAGTAATTTAATCTAAGTTTTTTATTCCCCTTTGGCAGAATCGATAGGTATTTCAGGAATTTTAGTTTCATCTTCTGTATAATATAAATCAATAGTATTACCTTTATTAATTTTAGCTCCATTAGTGTAACTAGGAGTTTGTTTATAAACACGTGCATGTGAAGAGTCATTAACAGAACTATCAAAAATTTCTGCACCTAGCGATAACGATAAATCTTTTAATTTATTGTGCGCTTCATTGTTTTTCATACCAAATAAACATGGCATTTCAATAGTTTCTCCGTTTAATCCGTCACCAACAGTTAGGTCAATTTTTGAACCAAAAGGAACTTGCATACCATGCTTTACATTTTGACCTTTATAAGAGTACCTAAGTATTGCGTTTTTTGCAATGTCGGGAGTAAAAGTTATGTTGCCAACTTGTAAGCCAACAACCTCAATAATAGCTTTTGCTTGCCTTAGTGAAGCGTCTTTTAAATTTGGAACTGTTACTTGAGGTGCTTGGAATGCATTTAACGTTAAATAGACTGTTCTATTCTCTTTCACCTTTGCACCATTTGATGGATTTTGTTCTATAATACTGCCCTTTGGTTTTGATAAATCGAAAACTGAATCCATTATGGCTACCCTTAATTTTAAGGATTCGAGAATAGATTTTGCTTGATTAAAATTTTTACCATTTAAATTAGGCACTTCAATTGTTTCCCCATGGTCAGTGTAGGATGACATCCATAAATAAACTGCAAACAAAATAATAGCAACAACAAGATTTGCAGTTATAAAATTCTTAATAAAACTTTTACTACTAATGAAATTTGTAAATGAATACATTCAAGAAATTAATTTTCAACAACTACTCCCATTTCGCAAAACTTATTAATTCGTTGATTAATACGTTCTTCAGGATCAATATTTTCTATTTCTGCAAGGTGTTTCAAAATTGCCTGTTTAACCAACTCGTGCGCTTGTGGTATATCATTATGTGCACCACCAAGAGGTTCATTTATGATACCATCAATCAATTTATTACCAAGCATATCATTTGGAGTTAGTTTTAACGCCTCGGCTGCACGCTCTTTGTTTTCCCAATTTCTCCATAAAATGGAAGAGCAAGATTCGGGAGATATAACAGAATACCAAGTATTTTCAAGCATTAAAACCCTATCCCCTATTCCTATTCCTAATGCACCTCCTGAAGCACCTTCGCCAAGAATTATACAAATTACAGGAACCTTAAGCTGACACATTTCTAATAAATTTCGGGCAATTGCTTCACCCTGTCCACGTTCCTCTGCTTCTAGCCCAGGATAAGCTCCAGGAGTATCGATAAAAGTAACAATTGGCTTATTAAATTTCTCTGCAAGCTTCATCAACCGTAAGGCTTTTCTATATCCTTCAGGATTGGCCATACCGAAATTTCGCAATTGTCGCATTTTTGTATTTATGCCCTTTTGTTGACCAATAAACATTATTGTTTTACCATTAACTCTGCCAAACCCGCCAATCATAGCTTTACAATCTCTTACATTGCGGTCTCCAAATAATTCAATCCATGTATTGTCTGTTATAGTATTCATATAGCTTAGTGTATAAGGTCTTTCGGGATGTCTAGACAATTGTACTCTTTGCCAAGCTGTTAAATTTGAATAAATCTCTTTCTTCTTTAGCAATAATTTATCTTCCAAATCATTTACCGCTCGGGCTACGTCAACATTATTTTTTTCGCCCATTGCATTAAGTTTTTCTATTTCAGAAATTAACTCTTCAATTGGTTTTTCAAAATCTAAGTATGTCATTGTTTAATAAAATCAAAAATGTGAGGTACAAAAATATGATTTAACATTTGATTTGCTAATTTCTTAACTTTAGTTTTAATCAATTACCTATTGATAGAATGAATTTGAGAATTTGATTAAAAAAACAGTTCATTTGTAACCAGAACCAACATATATTTTACATGTTTACAATTGCTATACACGGCGGCGCAGGCACTATTTTAAGAGAATTAATGACTCCTGAGAAAGAGTTGCTTTACATTAGCGCATTAAATGAAGCATTACTTATTGGTAAAAAAATTTTAGAAAATAATGGTAGCTCTTTAGATGCTGTTGAAGAATGTGTTATGAGCTTAGAAAATTGTTCACTTTTTAATGCTGGAAAAGGAGCCGTATTTACCAACGAAGGAAAAAATGAACTAGACGCCTCTATTATGGAAGGAAAGAATTTAATGGCAGGAGCGGTTGCTGGTGTAAGTAGAATTAAAAATCCAATAAAACTTGCGAAGACAATCATGCAAAATTCAGAGCATGTTTTAATGTGCGGTGAAGGAGCATTTAAATTTGCGCTAGAAAATGATATTGAAATTTGTAATGATGAATATTTTTTTGTGCAACACAGGTATGAACAATGGTTGTCTTCACTCAAAGAAAATAAAATATTTTTAGACCATAGTGGCCAAGCTTTAATTGAAAAAAAATTTGGTACAGTTGGAGCAGTTGCCTTGGATATGCATGGCAATTTAGCCGCTGCTACTTCAACTGGAGGCATGACAAATAAAAAGTATGGAAGGGTCGGCGACACCTCAATTATTGGTTCAGGAACATATGCCAATAATAACACTTGTGCTGTTTCGTGCACGGGCCATGGTGAATTTTTTATTAGAAGTGTTGTCGCTTATGATGTTTCGTGCCTAATGGAATATAAAGGCTTTACTCTTAATGAAGCTTGTAACGAAGTAGTTAAAAATAAACTAGTAAAAATTGGTGGTGAAGGCGGATTAATTGCTCTTGATACTAAAGGTAACATTAATCTCAGTTTTAATTCAGAGGGTATGTATAGAGGTTATTGTGACAAAGAGGGCAACATTGTTACCGAAATCTATAAATAATCAACTACAGCTAGGTAGGTAAAAATAAATGGAATTGAATACAGTAAGCTGTCAAACCTATCCAGAATTCCTCCATGTCCCGGTAAAATGGTTCCAGAATCTTTAATGTTTTTACTTCTTTTATAAAGTGATTCAATTAAATCACCAAAGTTTCCTGCAACTACAATAATTATTCCTAAGGCATACCAGTGCTCAGGTGCAAGCTCTTTGAAAAATTTCGAAACAATATATGCAGTTGTTAGCGCTACTAAAGCTCCTCCTATTGCTCCTTCCCATGTTTTTTTTGGTGATATTCTTTCAAAAAGTTTTCTTTTACCAAAATACCTTCCCGATAAATAAGCTCCAGTATCATTAGCCCAAATCATAAAAAACATACCTAATAATATAGTTGGATTATATTCCGTTACATACATTTTATAATGTACAATATAATTTAATAAACTAAATGGTAATGCTACATAAACTAGGCCAATTATGGTATAGGCAATATCTCTAAATGGGTAGTTTTTTTTTAAATATAATTCCGTAAAAAAAAGTACATATACGAAAGGAATGAGCAGTAAAATTACTCTTGAATTATGAATAAAAAAAGCATCTATAAAAAAAATAAAAAACATTAACCCTGCTAAAAAAGTACCATAAATGGGTTGAGGTTTATTTTCTCCGATTTTGGCAATAGTATAAAACTCTTTAATGCCAAGAATGGTTATTAAAAAAAATAAAGAAAAGAAGGTGTATTGATTGAAAGAAATACAACTAATTAATACAATTACGAAAATAGCACCAGTAATTGAACGTTGCAGCATCTTATTCGTTTATCAAAGAAGCAATAAGTTCTGAAGCTTGTTTTTCTTGAGTAGAAGAAACCATGAGTTCTACATATCCGAAGAGTGCAGTTGCGCTATCTCTTTTGTTAATTTCAACTGCCTCAATTTCATTTTCTTCTAAAATTGCTTTTGCAATACTAGAAGTTTGAGGGTTCGCAAACTTAGCTATACATACCCAATCATTATCCATAATAATATTATTTGATTATTAATTACTTGAATCGTCAATTAAAAAAACAAATACTTCCTTTAAACTTTCTTTATCTTGACGATTATCTGATAATAAAGTATTACCTCTAATAAAAGTAAAATTTGCTGGCAAAGTATTCCCATATTTCTGTTTCAAAAATGCCAATGCATCTTTAGTTTCACAACAAATTTGTGATGTATTAGCAAGCACAATGTGTGTTTGGGCGGCAAAAGGTAGTATCCTCATATTTGATTGTTGAGATGATACCATAATACTTCCAGTTTTACCAACTAATTGCTCGCAAGAAGTTATTGCAATTTTCACCTCTTTCAAATCACTTTCTGAATTCAATATAGTAACATCAGCTTTGCTTACTAAAGCTAGCAGTCCTGGTTCAGAACAATATATTTGCTTCCATTCATTTTCAGAAACAATATATTGTAAGTTTTCTAAAAATTCATTTTCGTCAATGCAAAAGACAAACTTTCCACCTGATTGAGTGAAACTTTTGGCAAATTGAATTTCAAGAGAATCATCTGTCTCTGTCTGTATTGCACTGTCAAAATCTACAGCGTAATCTTTGGTTTCAATAGTAGTATTTATCAAAGCGATTCTAATTTTTTTTAATAGTTTTTCTTTATTAGTTGAATCTTCCATTTTTAGTTTTGTTAATGGAATTAATTTTCTTCAAAAGTACGTGTAATTGAAATCAATTTTTTTTTGACAATAAAACTTATCAACCGTTTTCTTAACAAAAACTTAATCTCATTTAGTAATGGTTATTACTAATTTTATTTAATAATTTTAATTCCTATATAAATTATTACTCTTCTTTTAAAGCCTCCACAGGCTTAACTGATGCTGCCTTAATAGCAGGAATAAGTCCTGCTAAAGCCCCAGAAATTATCAAAAGCACTGTTGCTTTCAATGCAATTATTAAATCAACTTCAGGATTATAAAAAAAATCATTTTGTGGTAGGTATTCTTTGCCTAAATTTAAAACTAACAGTCCAAGTATTAGTCCGATGTATCCTGAAATGCTAGTTATTAGAATTGATTCCTGTATAATAAGAGAAACTATTGAAAAAGCCGTTGCTCCTAATGACTTTCGTATTCCAATTTCTTTTGTACGCTCTTTAACAACAATCATCATGATGTTGCTTATCCCTACCATACCTGCAATGATAGTTCCAAAACCAATTATCCAAATAAAAAATCTAATTCCAATGAGCACGCTTGAAATACGTTTAAAATTTTCTAGATTATTGTTTATATACATTGCCCTTGGATCATCAACTGAAAAATCATGTATTTGCGCTAACCTTTTTTTTACTTTTGCTGTTAGTAAAGCGCTATTTGCCTCATCGTTGGTCTTATTCGACATAACTAATTGCCCGAATCTTTTATTTCCAAAAAACACAATTTGAGCAGTCGTTGTTGGAATATAAATTCTATTATTATCGCCTGGGCCACCACTATCTTTAAAAACTCCAACCACTAAAAAAGAAAAGCCACCAATAGAAATATGTTTACCAATCGGACTTTCTAATTTAAACAATTCCTCTTTCACTGGAAGGCCAATAATAACTACCTTTCTTTGCATCTGTTCATCAATAATATTGATAAATCTACCATCTAAAATTTTAATATTTTCAGCATATTGCATTCCCGCCAAACTTGCTTGAACATTAAAATTGCCATACTTATTTTTATAACTTATTTCTCGAATATCAACATTGGCTCGTGAAGCAATTTGTGTTGCATCCGGAAACTCTCTTTTTACTAATTCATAATCAGAATTAGTAAATTTAATATTTCTTCCAGGCCTCAATCCTTTGTATGCAATTGAAGTTTGACCGCTGTAAAACCAAATAGAATTAATTGCATCACCAGCAAATTGTTTTTCAACACCATTCTCTAATCCTTTGCCAGAACCTAGTAAAATAATAAGCATAAAAATACCCCATGCAACACTAAAACCAGTTAGTATTGTACGAAGCTTGTTTTGCTTAATTGTTGAGGTAATTTCTTGCCACTTATCTATGTCAATTATTAAAAGCATTTCTATTAGCTCAAGTTAATTATACTTTGCTACTATAGGCATTCTTCTACCCATACCAAAAGCTTTTGAAGATACTCTTAAAATTGGAGGACTTTGATGTCTTTTAAATTCATTGGAATTTACTAAATTAGTAATTCTATTTACTAAATCTTCGTCGAATCCTAACTCAATAATTTCATTTTTACCTTTGCGATTTTCAATATACTCATATAGTACTTTATCAAGAATTTCGTAATCTGGCAAAGAATCACTATCTTTTTGGTTTGGACGCAACTCAGCTGATGGTGGTTTTGAAATTGTGTTTAGAGGAATAACAATATCATTTCTATTTATATATCTACACAATTCATATACCTGTGTTTTATATAAATCAGCAATTACACTTAACCCTCCACACATATCTCCGTAAAGTGTGCCATAGCCAACTGCTGCCTCACTTTTATTTGAAGTATTAAGTAAAATATAACCGAACTTATTACTTATAGCCATCAGTAAAATGGCTCTAGTTCTAGCCTGCAAATTCTCTTCTGCAATACCCGAAGGTAAGTTTTTAAAAGTTTCTTCTAGCAACTTTTCAGAGGCATCAACAGATTCTTGAATTGGCAAAATTTGGTATGAAATTCCTAAAACTTCTGCCAAATCTTTTGCATCCTTAATACTATGTTCAGATGAAAACTTAGAAGGCAATAAAACTGCATGCACATTATCTGCGCCAAGCGCTTTAGTGGCCAATACACAAACAAGTGCAGAATCAATTCCTCCAGATAAGCCAATTATTGCTTTTTTGAAACCCATTTTAACAAAGAAATCATTAACTCCAAGCAATAATGCTTTATAAATAAGTTCTATTTCCTTTGTATCTTCATTGAACATGTTTTCTATTTGCTTATTTTGACTCGAATCAATAATCATAATTTCTTCTTCAAAATATTTAGCTTCTTTAATAATTTTACCATCTGAATTAATTGCTAGTGAACCTCCATCAAAAATAAGCTCGGTTTGAGCGCCAATATGGTTTACATAAAATAAAGGTAAATTATATTTTATTGCATTTTTAATTAATACCTTTTTTCTATCAATTGCGTGTTTATAATCGAACGGAGATGCCGCAATATTTATAATAAAATCTGGATTCTGTTTTGATAAGACTTCCATTGGTGAAATGGAATATGTTTTATTTAAATATCCATCACCATCATAATCTTCAATTTCTTCGTCCCATAAATCTTCGCAAATAGTAAGTGCTATTTTATTGCCCTTAAATTCTAATATTTCGAAAATTTGGGACGGTTCAAAATATCTAAATTCATCAAAAACATCATATGTTGGCAATAAACCTTTAGAATACTTGTGAACTACTTTTTGCTCAAACAAAAAATAAGCAGAGTTAAACAGCTTCTTGCCACGACCAGTTTTATTATATGATGGAGCGCCAATTACAACGGCAATATCTTTTGTATGCTCGGCAATCTCCATTATTGAAACATTGCACTTCTCTATAAAATTATTAAATTCTAAAAAATCTCTAGGGGGGTAAGCACAAACACACAATTCTGGGAAAACAACAATATCGCAATTATTATTTTTAGCCAACTCAATATTTTTAATAATTTTATTCTGGTTATAATCGAAATTTGCTACTTGAAAATTTAACTGGGCAAGGGCTATTTTTAAATTATTTGACATAAAGTTGTATTTACTAAAACAATGTTAGGCAATATTAATACTTAAATTCAAGGCATTTCAATATTTAACCTAATAAGTAATTAGCATCAAATTAGTTGGGCATAATTATTATTTAAAGTTAATCAATTCTGAAATAATGCAACTTATTTGTAAATATTATATTAGCAACAAAATAAAAATAAATTAATAATATTAAATTCTCTAAGATTAAATGTTTTAAAATAAATATGACAAACATAAATAATGCCCGATTAATTGAATTACCAAAGATATTTGATACGCGTGGAAATCTCTCCTTTTTTGAAAGCAATAATCAAATACCATTCGAGATAAAACGAACCTACTGGATTTATGATGTTCCGGGAGGTGCAGTTAGAAGTGGACACGCTTACAAAACTTCAAGCGAAATAATTATAGCTCTTTCTGGTAGTTTTGATGTAATTGTTAATGATGGTATCAATGAACATTGCTACACACTTAACCGTTCATATACTGGCTTATATGTGCCTAAAAAGACATGGAGAGGTTTAGAGAATTTTTCTACTAATTCTGTAGCATTCATAGCTGCTAGTGAAACTTATGATGAATTCAATTATATTAGAGACTTTAATGACTTTTTAAATTATGCAAAAGAATAAACCTACTGTTTTTGATTGTTCGATAATCTATTTACCAAAAGTAGAGTTTAGAGCAGGGAACTTGACATCGGTTCAAAATTCAATTGAAATTCCTTTTGACATTAAGAGAGTTTTCTATTTGTATGATATACCAGGTGGTGAGTCTCGTGGAGCACATGCGCACAAACAATGTCATCAATTTTTAATAGCTTTAAGTGGCGCCTTCGAAGTAATACTTGATGATGGAAAAACAAAACGGAATGTTCAATTAAATAGACCCTACTTTGGGTTGCATATTCCACCAAATATTTGGTCATCAGAAGTAAATTTCTCTTCGGGAGCAATATGCTTGGTACTAACTTCTGAAAAGTACTCTGAAAATGATTACATAAGAAACTATAATGAATTTTTAGAAAGTTAAAATGGCAGTTGTAATAAATAAATTAGCAGAAGTACATACCAATAAAATTGGTGATGATACATTGATTTGGCAATTTGCTATTATCCTTGAAGGTGCCATTATTGGTAAAAATTGTAATATTAATTGTCATACCTTTATTGAAAATGATGTAATTATTGGAGATAATGTAACAATTAAATCAGGTGTATATTTATGGGATGGTATTGAAATTAAGGACAATGTTTTTGTTGGACCAAATGCAACGTTTACCAACAATAAATATCCTAAATCAAAAATATATCCAAGCAAATTAAAAAAAACTATTATTGAAAATAATGCCTCGATTGGTGCAGGAGCAATAATTCTAGGAGGTTTGAATATTGGTGCATTTTCTTTAATTGGCGCAGGTTCAGTTGTTACAAAAGATGTAAAGCCTTATAGTCTTGTTGTAGGAAATCCAGCGAAATTTATTGCTTATATCGATGAGGACGCAAACAAACTTACTTGGAATGGAACAGAGTACGAATCTATTAATGGGAAAAAATACTTTTTTGAAAAAATATAAATGAATACATATTTTTTTAAATTTAATATTACCTGTAAATCTTTAAATTCAATATCGTTAAGTGATTACTCATATTTTCATGACTATATTTATTTTACTTTAGAAAACAAATTGAAACCATTTAAAAAATATTATTCATACTTTAATCAAGATTCACATTCTTTGGAAGAAAATATTAGGTTATATGATTTACAAACTTCATTAGTGGCATTGAATATTTGCAATGGTAATGCAGTTATTGTTCCTTCTAATAAATACATCTCAGCAACATTATTACTAACATTTGCATGCGCTAAACCAATTTTAGTAGAGTCTTATGAAAGCATTTATAAGATTAATACTACAAAAATCATAACGACTTTTACCAGCAATCTAGAGGCAATTATTCCAGTTCACTTACATGGTAAAATAATTGAACTAGAAGAGAATATTTTAATTCTAAAAAAATACAACTCATTATTTATTGAAAATATTGCAAAAGTGCATAGAACTTCATTCTACAAAAAATTAATTAGTAGCTTGGAGTATATTAATGCTAAAAGCACTTATACTCAAAAAAAATCAGATGCCTATTTAGATCCTTTTGGAATTATTACTAATGAAAGTTTTGCCCAAAGAAGAACTATCCTAACCAATTATGGTTCGCAACAAAAAAAACGTAACAAAAAAATTGGTTATAAAATTAGGCTTGGCAAATTTCAAACTTTACTTTCATCAATAAAACTAAAACATAATAATAATTGGGCACAAGAAGGAGAAAGGTATGGATGCTGGTATTATGAAAAATTAAGTTCCTTAGAAAAATTTATTCTATCGTTAACAAATAAAAAACCTACATCATTTAATCATTTATATGTTATTCAAACCTCAAAAATAAATGACCTTCAAAGTTGCCACATAAACACTGATATTGTAATTCTTCTTTATTATGCTATTCGATGTCATTTTCAAAAATGTTACAGTAAATTAATATATAGTAACGGGAATTTACCAATCTCAGAAAAAACAGCAAACTACATTTTAAATTAACTAATATGGCCAGAAATGAATACAGAAATTGTAGAATATGTTAATAATTTAATTATCTTATTTTAAAAAAATAAATGGCAAAAATTTCGATAGTAATACCTTGTTATTTTAATGAGGAAAATATTAATCCTACCTTGAATAGGTTAATTGAAAATGAATCAAACTTCCCAGCTGAAACTTTATTCGAATATATTTTTGTTGATGACGGTAGTAAGGATAATACATTGAATGAACTGATATTTCAAAAAAATAAATATCCAGGGAAAGTTAAGGTAGTTAAATTAGCAGGGAATGTTGGTTCATACAATGCAATAATAGCGGGATTACAAATTGGAACAGGCGACTGTTTCTCGGTTATTTCAGCTGATTTACAAGACCCACCAGAGCTTATCGCTAAAATGTTTTCATATTGGCAAAAGGGAATTAAATTTGTTGTTGCCAACAGAATTAATAGGAATGAATCATTCTTCTACAAATCATTATCAAATATTTTCCACTATTTGATTAAAAAGTTAGCACTAGAAAATATACCTAAAGGAGGCTTTGATTTTGTATTGTTCGATGAACAATTAAGGGCTGAATTATTGAAAATAAAAGAAAAAAACACTAATTCTCTTTATTTGCTTGCCTGGATGAATTATGAAATGGTAAGCATTCCTTATACCAGATTGAAAAGAGAGATTGGAGAATCGAAATGGACTTTAAAAAAGAAAATAAAACTATTTATTGATTCGTTTATATCCTTCTCCTATTTCCCTATCAGAATCATTACAATATTAGGATTAGTTCTAGGGCTAATTTCCTTAGCTTATGCTTCATTTGTTCTTTACAGTAAATTATCTGGAAATATTAATTTAAGTGGATATACAAGTATAATGCTAGTTTCATTATTTATTGGCTCATTTCAAATGATTGCTCTAGGAATATTAGGTGAATATCTTTGGAGAGTATTAGACGCTTCAAGAAATAGACCTTTATATATAATTGAAAAAGTTTATGAATAAACCCTAATAGTAAAATATTACATCGAATTTTTTTTTTGAATTTAATAAACCCTATACAAGAATTATCTTTTACAATCTTTTTATTTTCTTCATGAAATTTAATTTCTCAATTAACATTACGTATTAATGCAATATAAAAATTCGTTGTGCACTAGAAAAAAATAATGTTATCAATGTTGGATTGCAATATTTAAAACATATTGCAAAAAAAATTCGAAAATTATTCAAGTTAAAAATGGTTTATATAACAAACAACTACAATACCTTATAAGAAGATAATGCTTACTACTAGTAATAAAGTGAATTAAACCCAGAATATGCATTAGAAATTCTATTACAACGCAAAAACCATTCAAAATATGAAGTATACAACTTTTCATCATGCATCATATATTCAATATGATTTATTCGCAAAAGTTCATATTTTATTAGGCTTTAGCGTTTCACTACGAACCTCTAACGCATAATCTGGGTTAAATAACAAAAAATAGAGGTTTCTTTTAATGTTACACCTTTTAGAAAACAAGAATGATTTTTTATTGTGCAATTAATGATTATAATATTAATTTAAATTATTTTTGAATAGAATAAACAAAATCAAGATTCCTCCATTAAAAAATAATTAATTTTGTTTTCTTAGTTGTCACAAATTTAAAAGTCAATAAATTACTTAATGAAAATATTATACTTTGCTCATTCCTTTGGTTCTCCAACAACAACTTTCATCAGAAATGAGACGGAGTACTTTAATTTAGAACATGACATTTTATTTTTATGCAATTCAATCGATAATAATTATTCTAAACCTAGCTATGTAAATATAATTCCGTTTAACGAGAATATTTTTTCAAAAAAATTAAATTGGTTTTTATGGAAGCATGATTTGAGATGCAACTTTAAAAACAGACAATTTGCAAAACTTCTGAATAAATCAATTGAAAGTTTTAAACCTGATGTAATCCACTGTCATTTTGCCTATGAAGCTTTAATGTTATTAGATAATTTGGAGAATATTGCCAAACACAAAATTGTTATACATTTTCATGGGTATGATGCAACTGAAATGACACTTAAGAAAACATATAATGATAAATTATCAGATTACTTAAGTAGAAAAAATGTATTTACCATTAGTTGCAATGATTACTTTATTAAAATTCTTAAAGACAATTTAAAAATTACTATTTCAAATTTCCTAGTATTAAGATATGGCATAAACGTTGATAAGTTATTTGCACCGGCAGATAAGAGGGATGGAGATTTCTTTACCTTTACCCAAGTATCTTCTTTAGTTGAAAAAAAGGGTCATGTTACAACACTGAAAGCCTTAAGTATTTTTATTAAAAGAAATCCTGAAATTAAAGCTCGTTTTTTTATAGCTGGAAATGGCCATCTTAAAGAAAGTTTGTTAGAACTAACTCATAAACTGAATATCACTGATAAGGTGTTTTTTCTTGGTACACTTAAACCTATAGAAGTTGCTGAACTTCTAAACAAAACAGATGTGTTTGTGCACCATAGTGTAGTAGATTCACTAGGTGACATGGAGGGTATTCCAAATGCTATTATGGAAGCAATGGCAATGGAATTACCTATCATCAGCACCATACATTCTGGAATTCCTGAATTAATTGAAGATGGTATCAATGGATTTCTAGTTCATGAAAATGATATTGAAACATATGCTAATAGAATGAATGACTCAATTAAACTTGGAAGGATGAAACAAAATAGAACCAAAATTATTAATGAATATAACGTTAAATCCCATAATAAAATATTGTTAGATGTTTATAAAAAAATGCCTGCTTTATAATGGCTTACGATTGTTCTGTTATAAATGCCTTCTATAATTTTAAAAAATATTGTTCACAATCATTAAAGAACTATTTTAGTTATGAATTCAAATCTTTGAGTATTAAAAATCAAAACTAATTGACAAGAATGTTTAAAAACTTACTTTTAAAAAACATAATATTATCTAGTTTATATAAAACTAATAAAACCCTTTTGTCTCATCAAAAAAGTAGAGTTATATTTTTAGTTCTTTCAGTTTTTTTTTTAGCACTTTTAGAACTTATAGGATTAGCAATAGTTGTTCCTGTTGTAAATATTGCATTAAATCCATCCGTAATTGAAAGGAATAATATTGTTCAGTTCATGTATTGTTATTTTGGTTTTAGCAACCATGCAAATTTCAGTTTTGTGCTTTTTAATATTGTCATATTTTTTTTTCTTGCTAAAAACATTTTAAGCACTATTACATCATATTATCAAAGTGAAAGCACATCTATTATAAGTGGCCAAATTGGACAAGAATTAATTAATAGCTACTACAAAAAAGATTTAAATTTTTTCAACAATGTAAATACTGTTGAATTATTGAGAAATGTTACGTATTTACCTAACGAGTTTACTTCTTTTATTTTAATGCCTTTAATTACATTTTTTAATGAGTTGTTGATATCGGTATTTATTATTACTTCAATTGCACTTTATAATTTTCAAATATTCATATTTTTACTTTTTACAATAATTCCTGCATTTGTAATTATTTTTAGATTAACGAGAAACAAGGTAGTTATCAATAACCTTAAACGAAAAAAAATGACTCTTAAATTAGATAGAATCTCAAATGATTTTTTAAAAGGTTATATTGATATTCAGCTATTAAATAAGCAAGAATATTTTTCGAATGAATATTACGAAAATCAAAAGAAAATTGCTCAAAGTAATGCTACTATTTTTGCTATTAATCAATCCTCGCATAAATCAATTGAGCTAATTTCTATTTTGAGTATTTTTCTAGTTTTATCTGTTTGTCTTTATAATAAATCCGATAATAATTCAATGCTCAATTTAATGACATTTTTCATCATCGCTTCTTACAGAATGTTACCTTCTTTAAATAGAATGATTATGAGCTTAAATAACATAAAAGGCCGACAATATGTTTTTGAAATATTAAATTCCCAATTTAGTTCTAATACTGACATTGAAAAAAAGAATGGTTCAACCGAAAATATTATTTTTGAAAAAGAAATATCACTAAATAAAATTTCATTCTCATATCCTAAAACTAATATAACTGTAATTAATAAATTAAATTACAAAATAAAAAAAGGAAAAACTATAGGTATTATTGGCGAATCAGGTTCTGGTAAAACAACCTTAATCAATATAATACTAGGCTTTTTAAGCCCATTGAGTGGTGAAATAAAAATTGATGATGAAGTAATTACAAATGCCAACTTAAAATCTTTTAGAAGACTAATAGGCTACGTAAAACAAAATGTATTTATTTTTGATGGAGATATTATAGACAATATTGCTATAGGAGTTAATAGGGATGAGGTAGATATTGAAAAAATAAATCATGTAATTCAACTAACCAAGCTAAATGAATTGGTTAAGAATCTGCCTCATGGTCTTAACACGCATATTGGTGAACAAGGCGCTAAAATTTCGGGTGGGCAAAAACAAAGATTAGCAATAGCACGTGCTTTATATCATAACGCTGAAATACTAATTTTTGATGAAGCAACCAGTGATTTAGATAATGAGACTGAAAAAGCAATTACAGATTCAATAGAAATGCTTTTAGGAATGAAAACAATGATAATAATAGCTCATAGATACTCAACATTAAAAAATTGTGATGAAATTATTGAAATAAAAAATGGAGAAATATCTAGAATGATAGATTATGAAACGCTTATTCAAGAAAATATTTAAATTGTTATCAACCTATTTCTACTAATGAATTTAAAGGACTCAAACGAAACTCAAAATCATGATGCTGAATATGCTTCTAAATTTATAAATAATACAAGCAGGCATGTGTTTTTAACGGGCAAAGCTGGCACAGGTAAAACTACTTTTTTAAAACACATAATTAAACATACTTATAAAAATGCAGTTATAGTTGCTCCAACAGGTATTGCCGCAATTAATGCAGGTGGTGTAACAATACATTCAATGTTTCAACTGCCATTTGGAACTTTTATTCCCAATAATACAAGCAACAATATATTCAACGAAAACCATAAAATAAATACCCCAGCTACCTTAATGAAAAACATGCAAATGCATGTTACTAAAAGAAGATTATTACAGGAATTGGAGCTACTAATTATTGATGAAGTAAGTATGTTGAGGGCAGACTTGCTTGATGCAATTGATACTGTTTTAAGGTCAGTGAGGAGAAAGCAATATATTCCTTTTGGTGGTGTTCAAATATTATTTATTGGCGATTTATTACAATTGCCTCCAGTTATTAAAGAGGAAGAATGGACACTAATTAAGCAATACTATAAAAGTGTTTATTTTTTTGATTCAATTGCATTACAACATAACAAACCACTGTATATTGAATTAAGTAAAATTTATAGGCAATCGGACAATACCTTTATTGAAATATTAAATAATCTAAGAACAAATCAAGTTCAAGAGAAGGACATAGAAATTTTAAACACCTTTTATAAGCCAAATTTTGTTCCTAAGTCAAGTGAGAATTATATTCATTTAACCACTCACAACAGTAAAGCAGATACATTAAATAAAGAGTCCTTAAATAGATTAACTAACAAATCGTACTTCTTTAAAGCTGAAGTATCAGGAGAATTTAGCGAATTTGTATACCCTGTTGAACTAATACTTGAACTTAAGGTAGGTGCACAAGTAATGTTTGTAAAAAACGATATTACTGGTCAGCAGAGATACTTTAATGGCAAAATAGGTGTGATTGAAAATATTGAGGATGAAAATATTTATGTAAGATTTGATGACAACTCTCCACTTCTTATTGTTGAATCTTATACCTGGGAAAACATTAAGTATTCCCATAATGAAACAACAAATGAAATTGAAGAAAAGACAATAGGTAAATTTATTCAATTTCCAATTAAGTTGGCATGGGCAATTACTGTTCACAAAAGCCAAGGTTTAACATTTACGAAAGCAATTATAGATATTGGCTCAGCATTTGCTCCTGGTCAGGTTTATGTGGCACTTTCAAGACTCACTTCTTTGGATGGACTCATACTCTCATCAAAAATTAATTTAAATAGTTTAAGCAATGATAAAACGATTACGGAATATGCAACTAACAAATCTGAATTAGCGCATTTAAAAGATTTATTTGAACAAGAATCAAATACTTTTTTTAAAGAATATTTACTTCAATGTTTCAACTTTTTAGATTTGAGTAATAAGCTAAGAAACCATGTTGAAACATATACTAAATCTGAGAATAAATCAACCAAACAAAAATACTTTGATTGGGCATTGGCACTCAAAGAAGACTTTGAAGCAACTAAATTATTTGCCGATAAATTCATAATTCAATTAAACAATATCATAGGGCTACAAACTAATGATTATAAATCTCAACTTTTTATTAGGATACAAAAAGCAAAAACTTACTTCTCACCAATATTCAAAGATTACTCATCGAGAATTTTAAAACAGACTGAAATTATTAAAGATGTAAAAAAAAGTAAGCAATATTTACAAGAACTTTTAGAATTGGACTCCCTTTTTTACAAACAAAAATCTCTTATTTCAAAAGCAGAAGCATTATTAGACTCAGCAATAAACAATACTGAATTTATTAAACAAAAATCAAATCTTTTCATTGAAAATAACGAAAGAAAGTTAGAAAGAAAGAATTCTGAACTGAGTTTAAAAAAGAATAATAAAGATAAAAATGCTGATTTATTAAATAATTCAAATAAGATAGAGCCTAAAAACAAGAAGAAAGAAAAACACGATACTAAAAAAGAAAGTTATGACCAATATAAGTCTGGCAAAACAATTTCAAAAATTGCCGAAGACCGCAACATGGTTGTTGGCACCATTGAAGGCCATTTGGCACATTATGTTGGGTTAGGAATGCTAAATATTCACGATTTTATAACTAAAGAGAAGGTAATGAACATTCTTACTGTCATATCTGAAAAAAAAACTGAGAACTCCGGAGAAATAAAAGCTTCACTTGGAGAAGATTATAGCTATACTGATATTAAATATGTTCTTGCCTATCACGCAAACATGAAGAAGTAAAAGTAAACTGAAAACAATTGAAAGTTTTATTTTGTTTGTATTAAATTCATCTTTATTTTGATGCCATATTATTTGATTGATTTATGAGTTTTTTTAGTAAAATATTTAGTAAAGAAAAAAAAGAAGATTTAGACAAGGGACTAGAGAAAACTAAAGAGAGTTTTTTTTCAAAAATTGCAAAAGCCATAGTTGGAAAAAGCACCGTTGATGCTGAAGTTTTAGATAACCTTGAAGAAATATTAATTTCTTCGGATGTAGGAGTTGAAACTACTTTAAAAATTATAGGAAGAATTGAAGCAAGAGTAGCAAAAGATAAATTTGTTACAACAACAGAACTCAATGGAATCTTAAAAGAAGAAATATCTAAATTGCTAAGTGAAAATAATAGTGATGATGTTTCAGAATTTACCATACCGGAAACAAGTAAAGGTGAACCATATGTTATTATGGTTGTAGGAGTAAATGGTGTTGGCAAAACAACAACAATCGGTAAACTTGCATATCAATTAAAAAAAGTAAATAAAAAGGTAGTTATTGGTGCAGCCGATACATTCCGAGCTGCAGCTGTTGACCAAATAAAAATATGGGGCGAAAGAGTTGGGGTGCAAATAATTGAACAAGGCATGAATGCTGATCCTGCTGCCGTTGCTTACGACACTTTGAAGTCTGCTATAGCACAAAATGCAGATGTCGTAATTATTGATACTGCCGGCAGACTTCACAATAAAGTTAATCTTATGAATGAATTAAATAAGATTAAAAGAGTAATGCAAAAATTAGCACCAAACGCACCTCATGAAATTTTACTTGTATTAGATGCCTCAACTGGCCAAAATGCCATTGAGCAATGCAAACAATTTACGCTTGCAACAGATGTTACTGCCTTGGCTTTAACTAAACTAGATGGTACAGCAAAAGGTGGCGTTGTAATTGGCATTTCTGACTCATTTAAAATACCAGTTAAGTATATTGGTGTTGGCGAAAAAATGGAGCAGCTACAAGTATTCAATAAAAATGAATTTGTAGATAGTCTATTTAAAAGTACAGATAAAGAATAATAAAACAATTTTCTACTTCCCTAACATTTTCAATGCCTGTTCCATAGATATTTTAATGCCTTTGTTATAAGGTGCTACAAATACGTCATTTAATCCCATTGTTTGTGCTTCTAATTTAATTGCATTTGCTTCTTCTAAACTATTAAAATTACCAATGCTATATGTAGTTGTACCATCATTACCTTGCAACTCATCAATACCTTTACCAGCAAGCTTTAAGTAAACACTCATTACTTCAACCGGAACAGTTTTCCTATATACTCCTAATTGCACCTTGAACTTTAATTCTGAAACATCAAACTTCGAAACAGATATTACTTCGCCTACAATTGTATTTGATGTAGTAGTTTTAGTTACCAAATCATCCTTAATAAGAATATTTCTATCACTAGATTTAAGTCTCTCTGCTTCAGCTTCAGGTATGTATCTTTTATTAAAATAAGGAATAACAAATGCATCTTTAATACCAATTTCTACTACTTTATTCTTTGCTTTTATTGCTGCCCCTTTATCATTAAAAACACCATGTGAATAACGTATTAATCCTCTACGCAAAGTATCATAATATAAGTCGTTCAAATTATATAACCTTTTGGCTGAAATTAGTCTTTTATAAACACCTACTTGTACTGTATATAAAAGGCCTTCTGTCTTTTTAAGATTCTTTTGAGTGGCTAATATTTGAATCATTTCTTCACTTAAATTAGCACTGTTATATGATTTATTTAGAGCAATGCTTTCATTAGTATTATTTCCTTCGCAATCTTTTCCTTCATCAACCATTTTTTTTGCTCTATTTACATCTATTCTTGCGCCGTTACAAAATGCAATTATATAAGCATCATTAAAACCTGCCCTATTTATCTTCTTCCTTGCTTCATTACTAGAATTGAAATTTTTAAAAGCTCCAGCGCTATACCTTATCATTCCAGTTCTTGAAGTTTCGCCACTTATTGGTTTAATACCTCCAAATGCTGTGGCTGCAACCTTTCGTTTGTATGCACCTATTTGTACTTTGAATATAATTCCTTTTGGCAACTCAACATCCAATGGTATATCGGTAGAATATGCATTTGATTCTTGAATTTCAAAATTTTCGGATCCGTTAATTTCTTGAATTCTTGTTTGTTTAATTTCAGAATCCTTTTTATTTGACTGAACAGTTTGCTTTGCATTTATTAATGAATTTGCTGTATTAGTTTCAGTATTTTGTGCTGGTTTATTGTCTATTTTATTTGTTGCAGCTATTCCTTCTAATTTATTAGAATCATTTATTTGTTGAGGAGTTTCATTCTTCGCATCTTGATTTTTAGTTGCAAGTATTGCATTATATTCTTCTTGTGTTTTATCAAAAGGTTTTTGTGCCAAACTATTATAAATTAGAGGAAACTCATCAGCAGACTTGTCATCTAAAGCATTTACAACAACTTGTAGTTTTTTATCCGACTCTTCAATTTTTTTTGCCAACTCCTGTGCTGTTCCATATAATATATCGGCTTCATCTATCTTTGCTGAAGCCTCCTCTCCTTTTTGCTTGGCTAATAATCGTTTTTCTTGCTTCTTTTTAGCATCGAGTTCTTCTTTAGCCTCTTCAATTAGGGTCTCTTTTTCTTCATATAACTTTTCCGCCTGCGCCTTTAATGTCTCTACTTGTTTAAAAACCTTTTGATAAACATACTCCAAACTATCGCCATTATACTTATCTCTATAATATTTTTGATAATTGGTGCTTCTTCTAATATTGTCCAAATCATCTTGAGTATAATCCAAGCCTTCAATTGGTTTTATATTATTCTTTGGTGCAGCAGATGTCGTTTGTTTTACTGCAGTAATAACAGTTGAAGGCTTCATTAATCCAGTATCAATTGAGGTTTTATTTGAATTAAGTGCATCGCTGTTTACTGTTGCAGTAGCCGCATTATAAGTTTCGTTTGGCTTACTAGGAGTTGAATTATTAATGGAATTATTATTTACAATAGCAATACCATCTGTTTTTGTTTTATTGTCATTAGTGGCAGGAGAATTTTGAGTTAAAGGAGCTTGTATATTTTTAATTTCAATTGGATTGGCTGACTCGTTAAGAGAAATACTTTTTTTAGTATTACTATATTCCTCTTTAGTCATATCAAATGGTTTTTTTGCTAAAGCATAATATATTAGTGGAAATTCTTCTGCTGACTTGTTATCTAAACGATTAACCACTAACTGCAATTTATTATCAGCCAATTCAATTTTCTTGGCAAAGCTTTGAGCTATCTCATACAATGAATCTGCAGAGGCAATTTTAGCTAAACTTTGCTCATCTTTTTCTTTAGCTAACTTTTTAAGCTCTATTTTTTTTGTAGGATTCCTTTCTTTTTTCGAATCTGATTCATATTTTTCCTTCTCAGCAAGTAAAGCATCAGCCTCGGTTTTAAATGCCTCAACTTTCTTAAAGGTTTTTTGGTATTCAAATTCTAAACTATCACCATTATATTTGGTTTGATAATAGGTAAGGTACTCAGATTTTTTTACAATGGCATTTAATTGCTCCTGAGTATAATCAAGCTCTTTTATAGGCTTTTCAGAAGTATTAATATTACTAGCAACGGAAGGATTTAGTTGATTTTCAAATTTAGAAAATATCACATCTGCTTCATTCTTTTTTGCCTCAGAAACAGTTTGTAATGAGTCAACAACTTTTTGCTTTTCAGCAACTTTAATATTGGTTTTTGTACCATTATTTTCATATACAGTTGCAGCGTTTAACGCAGATTCTTTCTTCGATTTACTTTTTAATGTCTCAGCATAAGAACGCAAATCTGATGCAGTTGCAAGGTCTTTCTCAGATGTTTTCTTTAAAGTATCTATTTCAATCTTTTTAGGTATAATTAATTCATCAATAGCCTTCTTCTCATTGTTTAGTGCTGTATACTGAGGAAATTTATCCGACTTTTCAAACTCCTTTCTTACTTCATCAGGATTAGTATTTTTTATTGATTCATTAGCAACTATTTGAGACTTACTTATGGCATCACTATTATTTGCAGTAGCATTAGTTATTGATGATGAATTTGCATTTGCAAGTGCTGTCTTATTTAAACCATCAGGATTTAATTGCGTGAATGTTTCAATAGATTTTTTTTGTTGCTGCAATGCTAATTTTTCAGTTTCAAATGCATCTTTAAATCGTTCCGATTTTAACTTAAGATTTGGTTCTTTTATAGCTGAATTTCTTGCATTTTCAGCCAATTTAAAACCATCAATTGCTTGGTTATTCAAATTATTTGCAGTTATGTATGCTGGCAGATTCTTTTTTTCTACGACAGCATTTGAATTAGTAACTACCAATAATTCTTGAGATTTTTTAAGTAAAGCATTTGCTTGCATTAAACCAGTATATGCTTCAATTTCCTTCTGGCGCGCTTCTTTATCTAAATTAGAAGCTCTAATTAATTCGGAGTTTTTTGTTTCTAGTTTCCCTATAGTTGCTGCATTTTTTCTGGTTGTTTCTGCTTCTTTCTTAAGTTGAGCACTTTCTAACATTAGATTGTTTCCAGTGTTTACTAATATCTTTGCTTCATCAGGATAGTTTGCCGCATCTACAAAGTTAGCATTCGTTGTTGATTGAGATTTTTCTGTTGTGCCAGCAGCCGCTGCGTCTCTCGCTGCCAATACATTTTCCTTTTCTACTTTTTCTTTTTCTAAGGCCGTAATTTGATTATTAATTACTGTTTTTACTTGAGGACTATTTGTTTTAGTAATATCTAATTTTAGAATATCTTTTTTACTTTCAATATTTACAATATCGGATTTTAATTGCTCATTAGTTTTTTCAGCATCAGGAATTTGAGAATTTGTATTTATACTATTGTCGTTGCTAGATATTGCTTGTTGTTTTGGAAATTTAGAATAATACAACCTTTCAAATTCAGCTTCATTATTATTGCTCGCCGCTAAAGACAATTTATCAGCAAACGCTTTTTCTTCAATCGCATTGGCTCTTTCTTGTGCGGCTTCCTTTTTATATTGCTCTACTTTAATTGCAGCCTCGGCTGCTTGCTTTTTTAACCACACCGACTCATCTCTCAACTCATCAATCCTTTCTCTAGCAATTTCGAGTTGCATGGGATTATTTAATTTCGTTGTCATTGTCGTTAACTCTTCTGTTCTAAAGTCAACCAATTTTACTGAGTCATTTTTTTCTATAATTTTATTTTTTTCTTCCTCAACTTTCAAATCTAAAGCTATTGCTTCTTGTTCACTTTTTTTAGACTCTGAAAAAACATTAGCTAATACAGACTGCTTATCCAATTTAACATTAGTGGCTACACTTGTTTTCGAATTACTTATTTGAGTAATTGGTGTTGAAGCGTTATCTGAAACAACCGGCTTTGAAGTATTTGTTACAACTGTTTGTTTATTTTCAGCGCTACTTGTTTGTGTTGGAGAAGCTGTTACCGCAGGTTTATTTTCTGTTGATGATTTATCTGGAGAAGCTGAAACTGTTGGTTTATTTTCTGCAATAATTTTCTGTGTTGGAGAAGCTGAAACTGTTGGTTTATTTTCAGAGTTTGTTGTTTGTATTTCTGATGTTGCAATTGAAGGCTTATTCTCTGCGCTAATGGTCTGTGTTGGAGAAGTTGTAACTGTAGGTTTATTTTCATTGTTATTTGGCTGTGTTGGAGAAGTTGTTACCTTAGGTTTATTTTCTGTTGAAGATATATTTGAAGAAGCTGAAACTGTTGGTTTATTCTCTGTACTAATTATCTGTGTTGGAGAAGTTGTAACTGCAGGTTTATTTTCAGAGTTTGTTGATTGTATTTCTGATGTTGCAACTAATGATTTATTCTCTGTGCTACTCAGATTTTTATTGACTTCATCAACAATTGCTTTAGGTTCGTTTTTAGTAATAGTTTCATTCTCAAGGCTAGGGCCTGAGCTAACTGTCAAATTTGCCCTATCGCGCAACATAGCCATTGTGGCTTGAATTAGTTCAGGTGTTGAGCCAGCTTCTATCTCAGTGGAAATAGTTAGCAAATCTGAATTTCCTTCATGCTTTAGATTAATTTTTTGCTTTACAGGAGTTAGTTCGGTCAATACCGGGATTTTAACTTCCCTACTCATTGTTTCAAAATCCTTACTTTCAACTGTATATAGATATGTTTCTCCTTGACGAATCATGAATTGGTAATCACCAGTTTTAGGATTGACATTATAAGCGCCAATAATTTTAGTACCTGCTTGGTTTTTGAGTGTAATCTTTGCTGCCTGATGAGTTTTTTCATCTGTTGTATAAAAATTCCCTTTAACCATTGCTACAGTTCCAGGTATCCTCTGATTCTTAATTTTATAAACTGTAATTTTATCTGCTCCAGAGTTTCGCTTCGACGAAAAATAGGCAAATTCGCCTTTACCATCATACACGTATAATATGTCATCATCAGGGGTATTTATTGCAAAGTCTAAATTAACTGGAGTTGAATACTTTCCTGTTTCAACATTATATTCACTTTTAAAAATATCATAGCCCCCCATCGAATTATGACCTTTAGAACAAAAATATAAGGTCTTCCCATCAGGCGTAACATAAGGATACTCCTCATCATAAGGAGTATTAATTTCCTTATCAAGTATTATTGGTTTACTGAAAGTATAATTAGGCAGCTTAACAATTTTATAGATATCCCTGCTTCCTTTAGGATTTTCGCCATAACTACTAAAATATATTTCTTGGGCATTATTTTTTTGAATTATTACACTTTGGTCATTTTTTTTCTTATCGGCAGGAGTTTGCATATCCTCTGGCTTAACTAAAATTCTGGTATCTATACTAGTCAAATCATATGCTCTAAAATAATCTAGTATTGGAAATTCGTTTTTATCGACAACTTGTAAGTCGGTAATATTTCTGAGCAAATCCTTGCCATTGTTGCACATCTCAATTTGCCTATTCACATCCAGTTTTAAAAGCGATTTTGCGGATGCTTTTGTTTTGAAAATATTATAGTTTGCAATTGCTTCATCAAATCTATAGTTGAGATGAAGTGCCTTCCCTAAATAATAGAATACCTCTTTGTCAACTTCTTCACTTTTAGCCGCTAACGATAAATAAGCAATTGACTTGTCCTTTTCGCTTCCAGCATAAAGATTACAAACGCCATATCTAAAATTATATTCTGGGTCTTTAGGATAAATACTCAACAATTGAGAGTACATTGTTATGCAAGTTATATACTCTTCTTTGTCAAAAAAACCATCTGCTTTTTTCTTTAACTCCTTCTCCGAGCCATATTCAGTTTGGGCGAAAGAAACAGCCAATTGCATCAGCGAAAATGCGATAAATAAATAAAATTTAATTGTTCCGTGTTTGCCTACTAGCATAAGTTACTGATGCAGAATTACTCAAGATTCCACAAACTATTTTTTATACGTTTAAGGCAAAAATAAGGTTATCAATGAATATAGAAAAAAAATACAAATAAGTTATTCAATTAGCTTTGTTTGTAACTTAGGCTTAAATAACAACATCTTTGATTCTGTTTTGTGTACTAACCTTTCAATATTTTTTTGGTGAGTTATGGTTATTAAAATAGCTACCAATAGCGAAAAAACAACCATAGTTGGGGAATCTGATTTGTAAAATACTAGTACAAAAACAGGATAACTGTAAGCTGCTATAATAGCACTTAATGAAACATATTTAAAAATCGCAAACACAATTATAAAAACAACAACCGCTAATAAGGCTGAAGGAAAATTAAGTGCGATAACAATTCCGAGCATTGTGGCAACACCTTTGCCTCCTCTAAATCCAACATAAATAGGGTATAGATGTCCTAAAAAACCAGAAATGCCTAGTGCAATTTGTAAGTTAATAAGAGAATCGCCTCCGTTGTTATAATTGCCAAATAATTTAGCTAGCGATACGGCCATAATTCCTTTTAAGATGTCAATGATTAAAACAGGGATACCAGCTTTTTTTCCAAGAATTCTAAAAGTATTGGTAGCACCAGCATTTCCACTGCCATGTTCACGAATATCTAACTTATAAAAAATCTTACCAATCCATACTGCAGTTGGAATAGAACCAATTAGGTAAGCTAAAATTAATGCAAGTATATTAAAAGGCGTTATCAAACTTTGTTTTTTAAAGTGCGCAAATATATAATGAAAATTTAATATTTGGGTAACATTTAAAAAAATGATGTTCAAACTGTGCTACAAATCTTTGGTTTTAAAACAAACTAATGATAAAAAAATGAAGAATCTTCTAACCCGATTATAAATGAGTAAATCAGAAATAGTATAATTTATAATAAACTTACACTACCTGAAAATTGGTGCTTCACTCCCCTATCATCTAAACAATTTACAATCCAATTATAAATACCAGTTTTATATTCCCCGTTTATTTTACCGTCCCAACCAACATCAGGATTTTTAATTGTCGTTACTTTTATTCCCCACCTATCAAATATTTCTAACTCAAACGCTTGTTTATCTATATGAATAAAAGAAGGTTTAAAGGAAGCATTTAATAAGTCATTATTTGTAGGTGAAAAAGCATTGGGCATATAAAAAGAAAATCCACCAGCTACATATATTTCTTTGATTAAGCTATCGGAACACCCAAGATTTGTGTATGCATATAAAGTTACACGGTGTAAACCTGTATCAGGCATTGTAACTTGAAACTCATTACCAGTCCCCGATACTTCATATTCTTTTGACAACCAATATATACTATCGGCATTTTGTGTTGTAGAGTAAAACCGAATAAATTTTGTTGTTTCATTAATTAAGACGCTATCAGGAGTAAATGTAAAACCTAAAATTGGAGGACCACCAACACTAATTACGTCATTCTTTGTTAGTTCATTTATACAACCTTGTGAGGAAAAAGCAATTAGTTTAATTGTGTATATTCCAGGTATGTTAAATTGGTGGCCTGGTTCAAATCCTGGCAAAAAAGTATTATTGCCTATATCCCAATTATATGTTACAGCTCCTGAACTTAAATTAGTTGGTTTAAAATCAAATGGAGCACATCCGCTAGAATCAGCTACACTAAACATAGCAACAGGATTTGGAAAAACATTAACTGTTATATTTGGGGTATGAGTAATACCGCAGGTATCAACCACATTTACAAAATAATTACCTGTTGTTTTTACTATAATATTTGAAGTCGTTTCGTTGGTATTCCAAAGGTAATTGCCGGCCATTGTCATAGATAAAATTACACTATCTCCATCGCAAAAAGATGTAGAACCTATTGGTATAATGCTTGGCGCAGCTGGCAAAGGAGTTGCATTAACAACAATTGAATTTGATTGAACAGAAACACATCCGTTTGTATCTGTTACAATTGCATTGTATGTGTTTGATAAATGAACATATACACTATCGTTATTTACATTGATTGCTGTTGGGTTCCAGCTAAAAATAGGATTAAAAACATTTGTTTGTAAGGACAGCAATAAGCTATCATTCATACAAATGGTAGTTGATGAGTTAGCAATTAATGTAGGTGGTAAAGGCAAGGTATAAGCCATCACATTGATAGGTGCTGAAGGCAATGATACACAGCCATTACTATCAATACCGCTTACCGTATAATTGCCTGAAAAATAAGCAGAAATTGTGTTTTGTGTTTGACTTGTTGACCATAGATATGAACTATAGGTAGTTGTTGATAATATGGTTGAGTCACCAATACAAAAAGCAGTTGGTAGCAATGCAGTTATTACTGGAGTTGCAGGAAGTGGGTTAACTGTTACAACAGCAGTGGCAGTATCGTAGCAACCTTGTATATTGCCAATAACCGTGTAGGTAGAAGTTGCAGTTGGGGTTGCCGAAACAACAACTCCTGAACTATTGCTTAGGCTTGTTGATGGAGACCATACATAATTGCCAGCACCTTGCGCAGTAATAATAGCTGAATTGCCAAGGCAAATGGTAGCATTATTTACATTGATGTTTGGCAGCTGACTTACGTTAACGGTTGCATTTGTTTGGGAAGTGCAACCAAATGCATTGGTACCTGAAAGTGTATAAGTAGTTGCAAAACTAGGATTTGCAATCACTGAGGCAGTGTTTAAATTATTCAATGTATTTGATGGTAGCCAAGAATAACTTACTGCCCCTGATGCTTGCAAAGCAATTGAATCGCCAAAACAAATGGTACTAATGCCCGGTGTAATGGTTAAAGTAGGATTTGGTTTTATGTAGATTGTAATGGTATCGGCGCCTGAACACCCTGAGTTATTTGTACCTGAAACAACGTAATTGGTAGTTGCAATTGGTAATACATAAGTACTTGAGTCTTGCAGTCCGTTGGGTTGCCATGTATAGCTTAAAAGACCAGTAACACTCAATTGCACCGAATCGCCAATACAAATAGAGTCTTCACTTGTAGCAATAGAGGCAATTGCAACGGAGTCTTCAAGGATAGTTATGGTATCCTTATTAACGCAATTATTAATATCAGTTATTGTGCAAATATAATTTCCGGCTGATAATCCAGTAGCAATATTTCCTGTTTGCACTGGCACAGTATTCCATGAGTATTGATAAGGCCCACTATTGCCAGAAACTATAATGGTGTCGGTTCCGGTACCTGGACCTGTACAAACAATATGTCCAGGAAAATCAACTGATGAAAAATTATAAGGAACTCCTGAAACTGCCATTACAAACATCCTTGTAGAACTAGAGTTTCCAGAAATATATTGTACCACGATTTTTTGAACTAACTTCTTTTGATTTGCACATGAAAGGGTAATTTCATACCTATCAAATTGCGGATTTGATGGCAAACCATTAGGAGTATATGGAGGTGGATTTCTGACTACCCTACCATAACAACATGATACATTCCCAGTACCAAAGAACCAATCTGCAATATTAAAATTAGGAGGTGTAAATGTTGTACCATCAGTAAAATGAACAACTGCTTTAATAACACTTGAACCTTGTGTGGAAAAACCACACATACTAAGTTTAGAATACTTTGCAGGAGTTGTAAATGTTATTGTTTGTGTGGTTGATGGTTGAAGATAAAAAGCATTATTACTTGTAAAAGAAGCAAGTTGGTAAGTTCTTAAACCATTTACAATTGTGCCTGAATTTGGCAACCCTCCTGCAATACTTTGAGATGCAGCAAATGCTTGTGTATAGAGTACATGATTTTGCAAATCCATGCCTATATTAGTAGTTGTTACTGCCGATGAAGCCTCTGCAATTACGTCTCTAGTATGGCCAGTTACAGTTATTGGAATAAATGTTTGAGAGAAAATATTTTTACTTAGTAAAAACATTAGCAAACAAAAAATTAATAAAATATTTATTCTGGACTTAAGCAATACAATAATAAAGTGTAAACAAATCTATCAAAAAAAACTTTTGAAGGAAAATTCATTTCATTAGGTTAAAAATCATAAAAAAGCACCCAATATTATTTGAGTGCTTTAATGTTTATTTTTCTAAAATTATTGGGCTCTTTTTGCTTCAATACTCAAAGTAGCATGTGGCACACTTCTTAGTCTTTCTTTACTTATCATTTGACCAGTAGCTCTACAAATTCCATACGTTTTATTGTCAATTCTAACCAAAGCACTTTCTAAACTTTGTATAAATTTTTGTTGGCGCATCGCTAATTGCTGAGCCTCTTCTTTAGAGAGAATTTCAGAACCATCTTCTAATAATTTGAAAGTTGGAGATGTGTCATCAGTTCCGTTATTATTTTGAGAAGATACGCTATCTTTTAATAAATCATAATCTTTACGTGCTTCATCTAATTTCTTATTTATCAAATCGCGAAATTCTTTCAATTCAGCATCACTGAATTTTGTACGCTCCAAACTTGGTTGCTTGGGCAATTCAATATGCTTTGGTTCAGCAGTCCTAGTTGAGTAACTTATTGCCTTGGCGGCTTCAATCTCTCTACGAATCGTTTCTGGGCTACGGTCAATTTTTAAGTCTTCCTTATGTCCTTTTGGTCTTAATGATGCTTGAAAAGCTTGTTTTTCAGCTTTTGCTTGGGCTTTTGCCTGAAGCTTTGCTAATTTTTTAGCCTCTTTAATTATTTTCTTTTCAGCTTTTATTTCTTCTTTACTAGGTTTTGGCGGCTTTATTGCCTTTGGAGTAGGCGCAACCTTAACCATTGATTTCTTAGGAGCTTTTACTGTTTTCTCGATTTTTTGTTTGGTTTTTACTAGTGGTTTAGTTACAGTTTTGGCAACTTTTTTAGAAGGGGCAACCTTTGTTGTGGTCTTATTTGCAACAGTTTTTGTTACTGCCTTTTTAGCCACAACTTTTGCAGCAGCTTTTTTAGGTGTAACCTTAGTTACCACCTTTTTTGAAGAAACCTTAACAATTGGCTTTTTTGCTGCAACCTTGGGCACTACTTTTTTTGCAGCAACTTTTGCCACTGGTTTTTTTGCTGTAACCTTGGCTGCAGCATTTTTAACGGCAACTTTAGCTAATGGCTTTTTAGTAATAATCTTTGCAACAACTTTTTTGGTAGCTATCTTAACAATTGGCTTTTTTGATACAACTTTTGCAACCGCTTTTTTAGCTATAACTTTAGCAATTGGCTTTTTAGCAATAACTTTCTTTGCAGAAGCTTTTGCTACTGGCTTTTTGGTTACAACCTTTGCAACCGCTTTTTTAGCTGTAACTTTAACAATTGGCTTTTTAGCAATAACTTTCTTTGCAGAAGCTTTTGCAACTGGCTTTTTAGTTACAACCTTTGCAACTGCTTTTTTAGCCGTAACTTTAGCAATTGGCTTTTTAGTAACACTTTTAGATACCTCTTTCTTAGCAGGAGCTTTTGTAACTGACTTTTTAGCTGCTGGTCTAACAACAGGTTTCTTAGCTGAGGGTTTTGCTCCTATTTTTTTAGCAGCAGGCTTTGCCGCAACTTTCTTTACCGGTTTACTTACTTTTTTAGCCATGATTTTTAGAGTTAATTTTTAAACTTTTTCTATTGATATTTTTGTCGCAATTCCTTCTTCAATGTCAAGCAAAACTGATTCATTATCAGCAATATGGTCAACAATTTCGAAATTGACGGCTAAAATTTCGTCGCGAATATAATCAATATTTTTACCTACGGAAGTATTTAGCAAATTATGTGATTGTAGTAAAACATTTATCTTATCAGTTACCTCAAAAGCTTTATCTTTTCGAAGGTTTTGAATACGATTCACTATTTCACGTGCAATTCCTTCATTTTTTAATTCCTCATTTATCTGAATGTCTAATGCTACAGTTATATTTCCACTATTGGCTACCTTCCAACCAGGAATATCTATAGGTATTATTTCAACATCCTCTAACAAGAATGTAATTTCTGTAGCAGATAAATCAAAAGTAAATTCGCCTCCTAGCTCAATACCTCTTATAATTTCATTGCTATTTTCATTCGCGAACGTTTGAATAGCTTTCATGAATGCTCCATACTTTTTACCTAAAGTTTTGAAATTGAGTTTCATGTTTTTCACAATCTGAACCTCAGCTTCTGTTACATATTCAATGGCTTTTACATTTACCTCGGCCTTTATTAAATCTTCGAAGTGCTGAATACTTTCCTTAAATGAATTACTCAATATTGGGATTTGGATGCGGCTCAAAGGTTGTCGAACTCTAATGTTTTCTTTTTTTCTAATTGAAAGAATCATTGAAGTAATGTTTTGCGCCAAATCCATGCGCTCCTCTAATAAGTTATTCGTAAAACTGACGTTTGAAATTGGAAGATTTGAAAGATGTACTGAAGAAGCCCAAACTTGACCCTCCCCAAAAGGGAAGGAAGAAGAAAGATTTTTATATAACCAATCACTAAAGAAAGGAGCAATAGGACTCATAAGTTGTGCGGTAACCTTTAAACATTCGAATAAGGTTTCATATGCGCCACGTTTGTCGGTATTACTATTTGCATTGTCTTGTTTCCAGAAACGACGACGCGAAAGACGAACATACCAGTTACTTAAATGACGGTCAACGAAATTTTCAATTAATCTTGCTGCACGATGTGGCTCAAATTCATCATAACATTCTGATGTTTCCTTAATTAATGTTTGAAGTTTTGAAATTATCCAGCGGTCAAGTTCCGAAAGGTTTTCGTAAGGTACAGTTTTATTTACATCTAAACTGAAACCATCAATATTCGCGTAAAGCGCAAAGAAATTGTAGGTATTATAAAGCGTACCGAATAAGTTACGCTGTACTTCAGAAATTCCCTCTTCATCAAATTTTAAATTATCCCATGGCGCTGCATTACTAATCATATACCAACGTACAGCGTCTGCTCCATATTTCGGCAAACAAACAAATGGGTCAACAGCATTGCCCAAACGCTTGCTCATTTTGTTCCCGTTTTTATCCAACACCAAACCATTACTTACCACATTTTTATATGCAATACCAGGAATCATTTTATCATCAGCTGCAATGCCATGCTTTTGCAATTCTGCTTGTACTTCCTCTTTTAGCATAGCACTTATAGCGTGAAGCGTGAAGAACCAGCCTCGTGTTTGGTCAACTCCCTCGGCTATAAAATCGGCAGGATAAAACTTCGAAAACTCTTTTACATTTTCGAACGGAAAATGTAATTGTGCGAAAGGCATTGCTCCACTATCAAACCATACATCAATTAAATCAGTTTCGCGGGTAAGCTTTTTACCATTTTTTTCCAAGATGATAGTGTCGGCAAATGGTTTGTGCAAGTCAAAAGTGTCATAGTTTGCCTTGCTCATATCATCAACAATATAATTTTTAAACGGATTTTCATTCATAAAGCCTTTGGCAATTGAATTTTCTAATTCCAATTTCAATTGCGCCACCGATGATATACAAATTTGTTCTTCTCCGTCTTCACTAGTCCAAATCGGAATTGGTATGCCCCAGAAACGTGAGCGTGAAAGATTCCAATCGTTTAAGTTTTCTAACCAATTTCCAAAACGACCAGTACCAGTAGCTTCTGGCTTCCAATTGATTGTTTTGTTGAGTTCAATCATTCTGTCTTTTGCAGCAGTTGATTTGATGAACCAGCTATCTAAAGGATAATACAAAATAGGCTTATCTGTGCGCCAGCAATGAGGATAACTATGCTCGTAGGTTTCTTTTTTGAAAAGTTTCCCTTCTTCTTGCAGTTTTAAAACAATGCGTTCATCAACACTTAAATATTGTTTTAAGTCTTTAATCTTTCCGTTGTCCTCTAATATTTTTTTCTGGAATTGGAATTCATGTGCTTTTTCTTCATCCGATAAATAGGCTTCTTTCACAAATTCTTCGCCATAGAGGAAAATTCCATCTTTTACTTCAGGCAAAAACTTACCACGCTTATCAACTAAGGTTAAAGAGCCTATACCATTTTGTTTGGCAACCCTAAAATCATCTGCACCAAAGCTTGGAGCAATGTGTACGATACCTGTACCATCCTCGGTAGTTACAAAGTCGCCAAGGATTACTCGGAAAGCAGCGCCATCAATAGGCTGTAAGAAAGGTAACAATTGTTCGTATTGTGCTCCTTCTAATTCAGAGCCTTTGAATTCAGCAACAATTTCGAAAGGAAAATTTTTATCGCCTAGTTTGAAATCTTCAAACTTAAGTTCTGCATTTTTCTCAGGAAATTGCTTGTACATCAATGATTTTGCAAGCACAACAATAATTGGTTGATGCGCTTCCGTTGTAGGATGTAATGTTCTTACAGCAACATAATCGATATTTTTTCCAACTGCCAACGCCGTGTTTGATGGCAATGTCCAAGGTGTAGTTGTCCAAGCTAAGAAAAAAGCCCCTCCTAATTCCTCCCCAAAAGGGAGGACTTTTGAAGTGCTAACATTATTTTGAGTTTCGGCTCCTCCCCTTTGGGGAGGATGGGTGGGGCTAATTTTAAACATCACCGTCGCTGTTCTGTCCTTCACATTTCTGTAGCAACCAGGCTGGTTTAGTTCATGCGTACTAAGTCCAGTACCAGCAGCAGGCGAGTACGGTTGAATAGTAAAGCCTTTATACAACATGTTTTTTTTATACAACTGCCCAAGCAACCACCAAACGCTCTCAATATATTTATTGTCGTAAGTTATGTATGGGTCTGTCATGTCAACCCAATATCCCATTTGTTTGGTAACCGCTTCCCACTTATCGGTATATTTCATTACATCTTTTCGACATTCGATGTTGTATTGCTCAACAGTGATTTTTTTACCAATGTCTTCTTTGGTAATACCTAAAGCTTTTTCAACACTTAACTCAATAGGTAATCCATGCGTATCCCAACCAGCTTTACGTTTTACTTGATAACCTTGTAAAGTTTTGAATCTACAAAAAATATCCTTAATGCTTCGTGCCATAACGTGGTGAATACCAGGCATTCCATTAGCACTTGGTGGGCCTTCATAAAACACCCATGGTATAGCGCCTTCGCGGTTAGAAATTGACTCTTCAAATACTTTATTTTCTTCCCAATAAGCCAATACTTCATCAGCAATTTTTGGTAGGTTTAGTTGTTTGAATTCGGGATACATACGCTTAAATTTTGAGGCGTGAATGTAAACAAAAAACGTAATTTATAAATGTATATAACAAAAACCAAGCATGTTATTAAAAACTTTAATAAACTTGGCTTATTAAATTTTCAGGAATGAAATCATTTTTACAAATCATTCTTAAGTTTTTATAAAATATAACTTATGCATCACAAGATAAATCAATGAAAGAAATATTCGCATTTTTAAACAGAACCTATAACCATAAATATAGGTTTAATATGTTTTTAATTACTTTTTATATTTTTATTCTCAGCAGTTTAATGTATAAAACTCAATACTATTATTTTGACTCGTATCAATATTGTAAACTCTCTCAATCGTTTGGAGAAGGTGTAAAATTTACGCCAGGTTTATTTTATGGTGGAATAAGAGGTTACTTTTTCCCATTTATCTTAAACCTTGTATTTAGATTTTTTAATGTTCTTTATGTAAATTACTTTCTAGCATATTTAATTTTTTCTTCTGCCACTTTCAGCTTAATAATAACTATAATAATTCCTGAGAAACTTAAATCAATATTAAATTATGAAGTTAAAAATCTAGAAATATTGATTTTTGTTTTTATTATTTGTTTATTTTGGTGTGACTATTTCCAATACCCTTTAACAGACTTTTATTCTGCTTTTTGTATCATACTTTCATTTATTCTAATAAAATCAAAAGGTAATTATGATTACTTATTTGCCGGAATTTGTGCTGCAATAGCTCTCAACTTCAGACCTTCATATTTATTCTGTTACGGATTTATTCTATTATTAATGCTCTATAATTTAATAAGAGAAAATAGTTGGAAAATTACAACTAATAAAGGCATTTTGTTTCTGATAGGCTCCTTAATAATTTTTAGTCCTCAAATTTATTATAACAGCAAGCAAGTAAAAAGTTATAGTCCATTTGTTCCGAACAATCTTTCGTATCATGGATATTCAGATATAAAACTCATGCATTTAGATTATGGTCTTAATGCTTTTAAATATGAGACTTTAAAAGATTTTGAAACACCAAAAATAACCTACTATGTACCTCAAGAAATTCAAGTAAAATCTAAATTATATAAGTTAAATTCTAAAGATGAGTATTTTGAAGTTGTAATGAATAATCCATTAAAGGTTATTATGATTTATTCATTACATTTTATGGTAGGAGTTTTTCAAGGTTCAAATCAAGTATACATAAATAGTTTTAATTCGAATTTTATCTTTTATGTTTTGTTGAACGGAGTATTTTTTTATTTATTTTCTTATTTTTTTATCAAGAATAGAATGCTCTATAAACAAAGATTTTTTATAGAAGCATTACTCTTTGTTTTAGTAAGTATAATTACTGTGTTACCAACTATAGTTGAAACTAGGTACTTTCTACTTTTTCATTTATTTGCCTATTTTTTTGTTGTTTATAACATCTGTAGACTCGACATCAATGAATTAAATAGAATAAAAATCACAAAACATTTATTCTTTATTACCACTTTCTTAATAATAATCTATTTCAGCTTTAATTACTTTATTTCATTTGCCAAAATAGAATCTTAAAATTAAAGAAAGGCATTAAATGACCTTATTAGTTTTTTGATGAAGGAATCAAATATTTAATATGATAATCTACTAAAGCATGTATTGGTTTTTGAATAATATTTCCAACAGTAATACCTAAAGCATCAGCAGCTTTTTTGACAATATCTTCATGATAGAAAGCAATTGAACCAATGAAGTGAACTGGAAGTTTTTTAAAATTAGGAAAACAACAAACATGATTCTCGAGAAAATGAATCATCCCATTGTAAATCATTTGTTGAACATAATCTAAATTTTTATTTTCTGAAATAACTTTCATAAATGAAGCTAAGTAAACGTTGGCATGAGGCCGCATGTATACGTGCTCGAAAATAACATCTTTGTTAAGCCCAAATTTATCAACCAAGCTATCGTGAAGTTGTTCAGGTAATTTTTTGTACAGAAAATCTGCCAATACCTTTTTGCCGAAATAACTACCACTGCCTTCATCTCCAAGAATATATCCTAATGCAGGCACTTGTTCTTTAACAATATCACCATCAAAATAACAAGAATTACTTCCTGTTCCAACAATACAGCTTATCCCTGGAGTTCCGCTATAGGTTGAAAAAGCAGCAGCAACCAAATCATGGTCTACCAATATGTTTGCTTTAGGAAAACAAATTCTTAATCCACGTTCAACCACTAGCTTTAACTCTTTGCTGCTGCAACCTGCACTATATAAAAATAACAACTTCACATCATTGCTGTAAGCATAAAGTTCAGTGTTATTTTTTATCGCATTACTTATTATTTCTTCGTTATGAAAAAATGGATTGAAACCCATGGTACTAAAGTCGATTCTCTTTTCACCATCGACTAAAACCCAATCACATTTTGTTGACCCACTATCTGCAATTAATACCATTGTATTTAAATTAATTAAGTATTGATTATTTTATATTGCGAATTAATAAATTAAATGTACATAAAGACAAAATATTAAAGTAAATAATCAGTACTGAGGAAACTAGATGTTCTGTTTTCCATAATATCAGTAACGATTTGCTTATTCAAATCTCCATCCTTAAAGGCAACCATTGTTCTTATGCTAAAAACTCTTAACGCATCTCCAACACTGAGGGTTCCTTCAGCGCTATCTTTCCTTCCATTAAAAGGATATACATCAGGACCACGTTGACATTGACTATTTACATTAACACGTCCTACTTGATTAACTAAATGGTCTACTAATTGACTAAGTTCGGCAGTATTTTTACCAAACAAACTTACTTGTTGACCATAATTACTATCAACGATATATGAAATTGGCTCTTCAATATTTTTGAATGAAAGCATTGGGACAACAGGACCAAATTGCTCTTCATAATATATTCTCATTAAATTATTTACTGGATATAAAACTGCCGGATAGACGAAACTTCCGTCTATTTTACCTCCACCTTCATTCATTATTTCAGCCCCTTTTGAAACAGCATCATCAATTAAATCTTTCAAATATTTTGGTTTGTCATGCTCAGGAAGAGGAGTAATCATAACATCTTCATAAGGCATTCCCATTTTTAATGTATTAAGTTTTTCAATGTATTGCCTAATAAATTCTTGACTTATACTTTCGTGCACAAAAATTATTTTAAGTGCGGTACATCGTTGCCCATTAAAAGATAGAGAGCCTGTTATACATTCCTCAACAGCAACTTTCAAATCGGCATCAGGTAAAATAATTGCAGGATTTTTTGCTTCAAGTCCTAATACTGACCTTAATCTATTGGGCTTTGGATGTAATTTTTTAATCACATTTGCAGTATTTGAAGAACCAATAAATCCAAAAACATCAATTTTGCCCGTTTCCATTAATTTTGCAACTGTATCTTTTCCATGCCCATAAATGATATTAATAACTCCTTTAGGAAAGCTATCAGCAAATGCTTTTAAAAGTGGTTCTAGTAATAAGATTCCGTGTTTTGCTGGTTTCAATATTACGCAATTTCCCATTATCAAGGCAGGTATTAATAATGCAAATGTTTCGTTAAGAGGATAATTATAAGGCCCCATACAAAGCACAACGCCTAATGGGCCCCGTCTTACCTGGGCATAAATCCCTTGTTCTTTTTGTAAACGAGAGGATTCTCTGTCTAATTTTTTTAATGCTTCAATAGTATCTAAAATATATTCAACCGTGCGGTCAAACTCCTTTTCTGAGTCCTTTACATTTTTGCCAATTTCCATTACTAAATAATCAACCACTTTACTGCGTTGTTCTTTCATTGCTTTGGTAAAATGCAACATATGCTCAATGCGCTTTTTCACTGTCATTGTAGGCCATTCTCCCCGCCCTTGCTGATAAGCCATTTGAGCTGAAGTAAGCGCCTCTAATGATTCCTTTTCGCCTAATATCGGCACTGAACCTAAACGTAATCTTTCATAATTACCACTGTGCATGTATGATACTGCCGAAAACACATCTTCTGTAGCTCCTGTCCATGTTCTTAACTCTCCATCTATCAAATATTTTTTTTGTTCCTTAACAATATCTTGAGAATATTGGTGAGGAATTCTATCTATTGTTGGAAACGAAATTGCTTTACTCATCTTTAAAATTCTTTTAAATTACTATATAAATGTCAAAATTACACTTTGCAAATATAATGATATTGTTAAAAGTAAAAAATGCAATATGAACACATACTGAAATTTAAAAATTATTTGTTGTTCTTTTAATTTAAAATGAAAGCTATTTTTTGACTTTAGTTCTAGTTATTTTATCCTTAGATAAGTCCCAAGCTTCTTCTAAATCCCAATTAGGACGTACATTTATACTTCCATTATATAAATAAATTTTTTCAGGCTGGATATTTAAATTGTAATTACCTGTATCCCATTTGCCGTTTTTATTTGAATCACATACTAATTTTAAATTGTACTTACCTGGTTGGAGTTTCTCAAAATAAAATGAATGAGTGTTGTAAATTATTTTTTCTTGATAAAGAATATTTTGTTCGTTGTAGAATTGAAAAATATATGCATTTGTAGTATCTGGAGTATTGATAATTAATTTTAATGATCCAAGGTTAGTTATGTTTTGTATCTTGAATTCTAATTTAAGAGTATCATTTTCTATACCATTTATAGCAGTTATTGCTTTTGGCAGAAAAACTATTTTGTAGGTGCTGTCTGAATCAAATTTAGTTGAGAACTCAATTGACTTTTTCAGAGAATCTAATGTGGTTAAATTGAAAGGTAAAGTGTCTTTATTATGCAAAATATTTATCCTATTTGTGTCATACGAAACAATTGGCATATTTGCTTTTAATACTAAATTAGAGTTTGGTAAAATCATTTTACCACTAAATAAATTACTAATAGATAGTTTCAATTCAGGTCTTGCACCTCTTCCTTTATTGGTATTAGAATTTCTAAATTTTTTAAAATTTACTTCAATGGTATCTAGTGCATTATCGCCTTCTGAGATAATCAGAGATAATGAGTCTAAAAGTTTTGTATTTTTTGAATACCAAACTATTATTGTATCAGAAAGTTTATTCTTCTCAACTTGAGCCCAATTATTTTCTAATTTTTGAATTGTAGAAATGTTCAAATTGAAATTTGGAGATTTGTTAAAAATGATTTGTAAATTATTTAAATCTTCATTCGTTTTTTTTTACAAATAATTTAGATGGATTCGCCTTAAAAGAATATAAATCTTTAGCAAAAACTGCAGAGTCAATATTTATAAGTGAATCCAAAAAACCAAAAACCTCATCTTCGGAGTCATACAAATAATTTGAATTCGCATCATTAAAGGCTGCTATTGAATAAATGCCCTCCTTAATATTTTCAATTTCAAAAAATCCTGTATTATTTGTTTTTGTAAAATAGTTTGGCAACTTTTTCTGTGCACAACTATCTTTAAAATTACAAGGTTCATTATAAATAGCAACAAGCATATTATCATCCGGCTTCTTTGTAAAACTGTTTACAATATTACCTCTAATCTTTAATGAATCTAAATAATTACCTGTGCTAAAAACATACTTAAAATTTGAAATTGGATTATACTCCGTAATATCAGTGATGGAATTTCCAAAATTAAATGTATAGGTTGAATTTTTCTGAAGCGAATCATTTATTTCAATAATTAATTTTTTACCCTTTACTTTTAAATCTGGAAAATTTTTAAGTGGAGGTGATATAAGAATTTGCTTTTGAGGATCTTTTAATTGAATAAATTCATCAAAAACAAATTCAATTCTTCTGCTTTTAAAATTAACGGAATTATTCGGAGGATTTATTGATTTGCTCTTCGGGGGAGTAGAATCTGACTTGCCACCATTTGGTGTTACAATTTGAGCACATGATGCAAAAATCAAAAGAAATGTAACTAAAAAAGTTTCTAATTTTAGCCCTATATTGAAGATAATTCTTTGCACATTATTTGCTTTACGTGATTTGTAGAATTACTATTTAAACGAATAGTATAATCTGCATCAAAAATAAAATATTATTGAGAACTATTTTATTAGACTTTGTTCAAGCGCAATCATCTGAAGAGCCGTTGCTGCAGCTTCAACGCCTTTATTTCCGTGCTTACCGCCACTTCGTTCTTGAGCCTGTTTAAGAGTATTAGTAGTAAGTACTCCAAAAATTACAGGAATTTGATATTTGATATTTAAATTTACAATACCATTAGCAACTGCATCACAAATAAATGTAAAATGAGGAGTATCGCCTTGTATAACGCATCCTAAACATATAACAGCATCATACTTTTTTTCACAATGATGAATTGCTCCTAGCACTAATTCAAATGTTCCAGGAACATAACTCATTGCAATATTTTTCTCTATAAGTCCTGCTAGTAAAAGTGTTTCAAGAGCACCGTCTCTTAATTCATAGGTAATATCATTATTCCAATTAGCAACAACAATTGCAATTTTTAATTTAGTTTTATTCTTTACTTCAGGTATTTCTACCATTGACAAATTCTTTAATGAAGAAGACATATTGATATTATTTAAACTATTTCTTGAAATTCACCCTCCCATTTCGCAACAACAGCGCTAGCAAGGCAATTACCAATAACATTAACACTTGTACGAGCCATATCCATTAATGCATCAATACCCATAATTACGAATACTGGTTCGGTTGGTAAATTAAATGCAGCTACACTTCCAAGCAAAATTACCATAGAAGCCCTTGGCACACCCGCTACACCTTTGCTAGTGAGCATTAAAGTAAATACCATTAGTAATTGCTGAGATATACTCAATTCTATACCCGCTGCCTGTGCTACAAAAACTGAAGCTAAAGACAAATACAAAGTTGTTCCATCTAAATTAAAACTATACCCTGTTGGCATTACAAATGCAACAATTTTTCGGGGTACCCCAATTTTTTCCATTGCCTCCATTGCTCCCG
This sequence comes from Flavobacteriales bacterium, assembly GCA_040383485.1. Taxonomy (GTDB): domain Bacteria; phylum Bacteroidota; class Bacteroidia; order UBA4408; family UBA4408; genus JBEIDK01. The sequence continues at coordinate 17,006 of JBEIDK010000004.1, read as the reverse complement.
GCAACGCCGCTTCGCTGCTTGTAGTCGCAAAGGCTAATGCTACTGGTTCAGAAATGGCCTTAATGAACTTTTTAAATGGTAACTTAATAATTAATCCTATAGGTACAAATACCAATAGCATAAAAACAATTAAAGCACCGTAAAGCGTAGCTAAAAGCTGCAATAAATTTAATAATATGCCTAGCCCCATTCCTCCAACTGTATAAGCTATTGCCGCCCCAACTCCAATTGGAGCATAGTGCATAATAATATGAGTAAACTTAAACATTACTTCACTTAAAGACTCACAGAAATCTAACATTGGTTTACGTTTTTCGGGATTAACCATTGCTAGTCCAATTCCGAATAAAATGCTAAATATTACTATTTGTAATACCTGACCATCTGCAATAGATTTAGCTATATTTTCAGGAAAAATATGTAATAAGATATCACTGCCTGTTTGTTTTTCGAACTTGGGAATTTCAACATTAGTTTGTATTTTACTAAGATCAATTCCTTTGCCTGCTTCTGTAATATTTATTGCAAAAAGACCAATGAAAAGTGCAATAGTTGTTACAATTTCAAAATAAACTAGGCTCTTCCAGCCCATACGTCCAATTTGTTTTATATTTGAATGACCTGCTATGCCAACAACTAATGTAGCAAATAGTAAAGGAGCAATAATACATTTTATAAGTTTTAAAAAAATGCTGCTTAAAACCTTAAGATTTTTAGCTGTATCAGGAAATTGATAACCAATCTCAGCACCAATGAGCATTGCAGCAAAAATCCATAATGTTTGACTTTTTCGTTTGAAAGCGAAATAGCAAATTGATATATAAGTGATAAGCCGTAATATTAAAAAAAGTAAAATCATTATAAAGGATTATAAAAAGTAGTTCTTAACGCTACCGTTAATTGCTATTTAATATATTCTTTAATTGTCATCATTACATCTTTTTTGGGTCTATCAGAAGCTCCTTTTTCTATTTCAGCGATTTTATCTATCACCTCTAGTCCACTAACAACTTCACCAAAAACGGTATACCCTAAATCTAAATGTGGAGTACCACCATTCTCAGTGTATTCTTTTATTTGCTCTGGAGAATATTTGAAAGGTATTATTTTAGAGAATTCTGCCTCTACTATTTTATTAAAACCTTCTGATAAAGTTTTCAAACTATCCTGATTTTGATTTTTTTGAAGCCTTATTAAAGTATTTTTAGTATTGATATTCTCAGGTTTGTTTATCCAGTTGCCAAATATTTGTTGTTTTATTTGGTTATTGATATTAGCTTCAGCACTTGTAAGGTCATTTACTCCAAACTTTCTACCTTGAACAATATAAAACTGACATCCAGAAGAATTTTTCTGAGGATTAACGTTATCACCTAATCTAGCAGCTGCAAGTGCACCTTTTTTATGAATAAATTTAGGATTAAACTCAGGTGAAATGGTATATCCATTTTCACCATTACCTAATGTAGCCGTCGGTGCAGCATTTTTAGATTGTGGGTCTCCTCCTTGAATCATAAAGTCTTTTATTACTCTATGAAAAAGAAGGCTATCGTAAAACTTTTCGTTTACAAGTTTTATAAAATTATCGCGATGATTTGGAGTTTCATTGTATAATTTAATTATTATATCTCCATAGTCCGTTTTTATTAAATACTTTTTTTCATCTACCACCTTTAGGGTTTTCTTTTTAACCTCCTGGCCAAGAGAATAGTCAATATTTAATGAAAATGTTATAAATGTTATCGCTATAAATATTTTCTTCATGCTAATTAATTTTTTCAAACATAATTGAATTTATGTTTTTATAAAATAAATCACGAAGAAAAATCGTTAAACCCATACTTATTTTGAGTTTAAATTACTTAATATAAAAAATATTTAAGTCTTATTAGTAATGATAAACTTGTTGTGTAAAGCAATTTGGTAATTCAACTGAAACAATTATATCAATTAAAACTCGGCGTAATTCAAGATTAGCTTTCAATTTTCCTTTTCAAATTAAATATGCATGAGAGGTTTAAGTATTCAAGAATTACTAAGACTCATTGAATTTATTGAGACTTAATTGAAATCTGACGAAGCCTCTCTAAATAGTACATTATTTGATGTATAATTTATCTTTGGCAGAGTTTTTGAAAAGTTAATTTAACAATTATAAAAATAAAATGAAAAAAATAATTTTAATCACTTCAGTTCTAGCATTATTAAATTCGAATTTACAAGCACAAAGAACTTCTCAAAAAACAAATACATCAAATCAGAAAACAGGAAGCAACTTACTTAACAATGCTGTAAAGGCTGTAGGTACTACACTTGGTTCAGGAAATACAGGTAGTGCTGGGACTTCAGTTACAACTATCTTAAATAATGCTGGCAAACCTATGTCAAATTTAGATATTGTAAATGGACTGCGCGATGCATTAAAAATTGGCACAAATAACTCAACATCTAAGGCTTCTGCTATTGATGGCTTTTACAAAAATTCTCTTATCAAAATACCATTTCCGCCGCAAGTTCAAGAGGTTAAAACTACCCTAGACAAGTTGGGTATGAAAACTGCAACCGATAAGTTTGTTGAAACATTAAACAGAGCTGCAGAAAAAGCTGCTAAAGATGGGGCTCCAATATTTATAAATGCAATAACTTCTATGTCAATCACCGATGGTATTTCTATTTTAAAAGGGGGAGATAATGCTGCAACCAAATTTCTAAAAGATAAAACAACAGCAGATTTGAAAGCAAAATTTCTACCTGTCGTTAAGGCAGCATTAACATCTGTTCAAATAACAAAATATTGGAATCCGTTAGCTACAAAATATAATAAGCTGCCATTGGTGAAAAAAGCAAATCCAAATTTAGAAGAATATGTTACAATAAAAGCAATGGAAGGCATTTTTAAATTAGTTGAACAAGAAGAAGGAAAAATAAGAAAAGATCCTGCATCAAGAGTCAGCGATTTACTAAAACTAGTCTTTGGCTAATTGAAAAGTTTAAAAAAAAGTTTGTAATTTTTATTTACTAATTAACGATACATGAGCAAGAAATTTAACTCATTTGATGGACTTGTTTTCTCAACAAATAGAGATATTAAAATTGAGATAAATGAACCTGAAGATTCTCCAGCTATCAACCCAGACAAACAAAAGCTAAGAGTTACAATAGATAAAAGAAATAGAGGAGGAAAAGTTGTAACACTGGTAATTGGATTCATTGGAAGTGATGAAGATTTAAATTCGCTATGCAAAACAATTAAATCTAAATGTGGAGTTGGCGGCAGTGCCAAAGATGGAGAAATAATAATTCAAGGTGAGAACAAAGTCAAAGTGTCAAATATTCTTAAAACTCTAAATTATAAAGTTCTTTAGGTGTTTTTTCTTAAAAAGAAACTAGTTTTGCACCACAATTTTTAGAACATAAATCAATGAATAAAATTTTAATAGGAGTAATCCTATACTTGTCTTCACAAAGTTTTTCTTATTCACAAACTTTAAAACAAGCGATTGACCTTACGAATAATGAGCAATTTGATGAGGCGACAAAACTGTATAAAAAACTTATACAGTTAGTACCTAAAAACGGAGAGAATTATTATTTTCTAGGTGAGAATTTCTTTGCCCAAGAAATGACTGATTCTGCAAACACTTACTTTTCATTGGGTATAGAAGTAGAACCTAATAGCCCACTAAATTATGTAGGCATTGGTAAGTTGCAATGGTATGCAGGTAAAACTTCAGAGGGTAAAGCAAACTTCGATAAAGCACTTATAATGAATGCAACTACCAAGAATGTAAAAGTTCATAAAGAAATTGCTAAGTGCTATATAAAAGCTGAAACAAAAGACCTTCCTGCTGCATTAAAATTATTAGACGATGCAACTAAGATTGACCCAAAAAATACTGAAACTCCTATATTGTATGGCGATGTTTATCTGGAACAAGGAGATGGAAGTAAAGCCATTGAGCAGTATAAAAAAGCACAAACATTAGATACAAAATCGTGCTTAGCTACATTGCGTATTGGACAACTTTATGGACGCGCAAAAAACTATCCTTTGGCTTTTGAATTTTATCAAAATGCAGCTAAAATTGATTCTTCATTTGCTCCAGCTTATCGCGAACAAGCTGAATTGTATTATAAGGCTGGAAAATATGATTTGGCTAAATCTAAGTATAAGAAATTTCTAGAGCTTTCAAGTAATAATATTGATGCAAGGAGAAGATACGCATCTTTTTTATTTTTAAATAAAGATTATAATGAAGCAATCAATCAACTATTACTAGTAAAAAATGTTGATACCTCCTATAACGTTGTTAATAGACTTTTAGCATTTTCATATTTTGAAGGTGGTAAATATCCTGAAGCAATAAATTCTAGCAACTTGTTCTTTTCGAGACAAGTGAATGAAAAGAATAAAATTATTGCAGATGACCATACTTATAGAGGTAAAACTTTAGCTAAGTTAGGTAAAGACTCTTTAGGAGTGATTGAACTATTAAAAGCATTTGAAATGGATACTACTAAAACAGAATTAAACAGTGATATTGCTTCAGCATACTATAAAACCAAAAAGTATAATGATGCAATTAAATATTATGAAGCAAAAATAAATTCAAAAAAATCAGTTTCTACACAAGATTATTACAACCTTGGAAAGTCTTATTATTTTATACAGAACTTTGAGAAAGCAGACACTACCTTTGGAAGTTTGATAAAAGCACAACCTGAACTTTCTAATGGCTATTTATGGAAAGCTAAAACAAAAACGAATTTTGATAAAGACTCAAAACTTGGATTGGCAAAGCCTTATTATGAAACATATGTTACTAAGGTAAAGGATAAGGAAAAAGAGAAAAGAGATTTACTAGAAGCATACAAATATTTAGGCGCATATTACTTTGTTCTTAAAGATAAGATAAATTCAAAATTGAATTGGGATAAAGTTTTAGAACTAGACCCAAATGATGAAAAAGCAAAAATTGCCATTAAAGCATTAAACTAAATTTTAAGGAAGTAAGAAATAATTACTTCCTTTTTTCATACAAAAATAAAACATGCAATATATAATTGAAGCAGCTTGGCTAAATAGAGAGTTATTGAAAGAAAAAATAACCCAAGAGACAATAAGAGAAATTATTGATTTGCTTGACAGAGGTAAACTAAGGGTTGCTGAACTAATTAACGAAACTTGGCAAGTAAATGAATGGGTTAAGAAAGCCGTGATTATGTATTTCCCGATTCAAAAAATGGAAACTATTGAGGTTGGTATTTTTGAATTTCATGATAAGATGAAATTAAAAAACAATTATGCCGAACTGGGTGTACGCGTTGTACCCAATGCAGTTGCCAGGTATGGAAGTTTCTTAGCTAATGGAGTTATTTTGATGCCTAGTTATGTAAATATTGGGGCTTACGTTGATTCAGGTACCATGGTTGATACTTGGGCAACGGTTGGAAGTTGTGCTCAAATTGGAAAAAATGTACATTTGAGCGGAGGTGTTGGTATTGGCGGTGTTTTAGAACCTGTGCAAGCTGCGCCAGTAATTATTGAAGATGGTTGTTTTATTGGTTCACGTTGTATTGTTGTTGAAGGTGTTCGTGTAGGCAAAGAAGCTGTGTTAGGAGCAAATGTAGTGCTTACCATGAGTACAAAAATTATTGATGTTACAGGTGATACACCAATAGAAACCAAAGGATATGTTCCGGAACGTTCTGTTGTTATTCCTGGTTCATACACTAAAAAGTTTAATGCTGGCGAATTTCAGGTTCCGTGTGCATTAATAATTGGCCAGCGCAAACCTAGTACAGATTTAAAAACATCCTTAAATGCTACATTACGTGAATATGATATAGCAGTCTAAGTAAGTGAAATTGTTTATTATTTAAAATCATTATAGACTAAATGAACATTCGATATTATATTGCACAACAATAACAATTGTCTGCAATGGCATTGTAGTTTATTGCGTGAATTATTTATTTCAATTTAAACTATTATTTTATCTTAGCCCCAAAATAATTTATTGTATGTCGAAAGTTGCATTAATAACTGGAGTAACAGGTCAAGATGGATCATATTTGGCTGAATTACTGCTTGGCAAAGGTTATATTGTACATGGTGTAAAACGCAGAAGTTCACTATTTAATACCGCCAGAATAGACCATTTATACCATGACATTCATGAGCGTGGAAATTTCTTTTTACATTATGGAGACCTTACAGATTCTACCAATTTAATAAGACTCATACAAGAAACTAAGCCTGATGAAATATATAATTTGGCGGCAATGAGTCATGTAAAAGTTTCATTTGATACACCAGAATATACTGCTAATGCAGATGGTATAGGAACCTTAAGAATTCTTGAAGCAATACGTATTTTAGGTTTAGAATCTAAGGTGAAATTCTATCAAGCATCAACTTCAGAGCTTTATGGATTGGTTCAAGAAATACCTCAAAAAGAAACTACTCCATTTTATCCAAGAAGTCCTTATGGCGTTGCTAAATTGTATGGTTTCTGGATTACAAAGAATTATCGTGAAAGTTATGGCATGTTTGCTTGCAATGGAATTCTATTTAATCATGAAAGTCCATTAAGAGGCGAAACATTTGTAACACGCAAAATAACTCGTGGGGTTGCTAAAATTAGCTTAGGGTTACAACAGAAATTATTTATGGGCAACATAGATTCGGAACGTGATTGGGGCCATGCGCGTGACTATGTAGAAGGAATGTGGAGAATGTTACAACATGATGTTGCTGAAGATTTTGTATTAGCCACGGGAGTTAAAATCTCTGTACGCAAATTTATTGAAATGTGTTTTGCTCATGTAAATGTAACTATTCGATGGGAAGGAAAAGGTGTTGATGAAAAGGGAATAGACTCAGCTACAAATAAAATTGTTGTTGAAATTGACCCTATGTATTTTAGACCTGCAGAGGTTGACTTATTAGTTGGTGATGCAACTAAGGCAAAAGAAAAATTAGGATGGGTACCTAAAATAACGGTTGAAGAGTTGGCAAAGGAAATGATGCTAGCCGATATTGAATTATTTAAAAAAGATAAATATTTGATTGATGGGGGACATAAAATAATGAATTTTCACGAGTAAATTAAAAATGCATTAACCAATCAAATATGCTGCAAACTATCTTTTTAAAAGACAAGCCAATTTATTTAAGTAATGATTTAACAGAAAATCTTCTATTAAACGCACAACTTACTCTGCAACATAACGGAGATAGTGATATCGACTTGTCGCTGAAACTTTTTGAAGATACCAAAACAATTAAGAGTCTATTGATTTTTAATGAGGATTTTTCTCAACTTATTGAAGCTTTTAATAGTAGATTTAAAATAATTGAAGCCGCTGGTGGAGTTGTTTTAAACAAAGATGGTAATGTTTTATTAATATATAGGTATGATAGATGGGATTTGCCAAAAGGAAAATTAGAGAAAAATGAAAGTCCAGAATTAGGAGGTATAAGAGAAGTGCAAGAAGAGTGTGGAGTTAAAGATATTGTGATTACAGCAGACCTTCAAAAGACATATCATTGTTTTGAGCATAATGGTGAAAAAACACTTAAGATTACCCATTGGTACAAAATGATTTGCAATGATGTTGATTTAAAATTAATGCCTCAAAGTGAAGAAGGCATTACGGACGTAAAATGGTGTAACAAAAATGAAGTTACCAAGGCAATGGACTCGGCTTATGGTTCAATAAAATTAATTATTGAAGAAGCTATTAAATAGCATATTCTAAAATTAGTTGATAAAAAAAGAATTCTACCAGTTTTTTATTGATACCTTATAATTCTTAACGATAAACTCAAAAATTAAAACAATCATAAAAATTTGGAAACTTCGGCACATAAAATAATTGATGGCAAAAAAATTTCTGAAGTTATTATTGATGAAATTGCAAATGAAACCAAACTTTGGATTTCCAAGAATCACAGAGCACCTCATTTGGCAGCTGTTTTGATTGGTAACGATGCTGCCAGTGAAACCTATGTAGCAAGTAAAATAAAAGTTTGCGAAAGAGTAGGATTCAAAAGTTCACTTATTAGATGTACTAGTACCATTACCGAAAAGCAATTACTCGGTAAAATTGAGAAGCTTAATAATGACATTGAGGTTGATGGTTTTATAATTCAACTGCCATTGCCACGCCACATCTCTGAAATAAAAATTATTGAGGCAATTAATCCTTCTAAAGATGTTGATGGGTTTCATCCAACTAATATAGGCAGAATGGCTTTAAATTTACCATCTTATCTTCCAGCAACACCTTTTGGTATTTGTACTTTAATAGAACGATATGGCATTGATACAGAAGGTAAAAATTGTGTAGTAATAGGACGGAGTCATATAGTTGGTGCACCAATGAGTATGTTACTTTCAAGAAATAGCAGTCCAGGAAATTGTACTGTTACATTATGTCATAGCAAAACAAAAAATTTAAAAGAGTTATGCAAAAAAGCTGATATAATTATCGCTGCACTTGGCAAGCCTGAGTTTATAACATCAGAATACATAACAAAAGGCACCGTAATTATTGATGTTGGCATTCATCGCGTAGACGATAGCACAAAGCAAAAAGGCTACTCCTTAAGGGGTGATGTTAAGTTTGATGAAGTTGCGCCTCTTTGCAGTTATATTACTCCTGTTCCAGGCGGAGTAGGCCCAATGACCATTGTTGCATTATTGCAAAATACCTTAATGGCAGCTAAGAAAGAAGTTTATTAATTTATATTTTGAACGACGCCTACATACTTGCCATCGAAAGTTCATGTGATGATACGTCCGCTGCAATTTTATGTAATAAAAATGTGCTGTCTAATTGCATTTCAACTCAGCTAATACACCAAAAATATGGCGGAGTTGTCCCTGAATTGGCATCAAGAGCACATCAGCAAAATATTGTTCCAGTTGTATCACAAGCAATTTTGCAGGCTGGTATAAAAAAAGAACAAATAAATGCTATTGCATTTACCAGAGGACCAGGACTATTGGGTTCATTGTTAGTTGGTGTATCATTTGCTAAATCTCTAAGTTTAGCTTTGAAAATTCCACTAATCGAAGTTAATCATATGCAAGCGCATATTTTGGCTCATCTTATTCAAAAGAATTCTGATGGTACATTAAATCAAGTTCCAACTTTTCCTTTTTTATGTTTAACAATTTCTGGCGGACATACTCAAATTATATATGTTAAGAATGAACTGGATTTTGAACTAATTGGTGAAACAAATGATGATGCCGCTGGAGAAGCTTTTGATAAATCAGCAAAAATACTTGGACTGCCTTACCCTGGTGGTCCTTTAATAGATAAGTATTCAATAGATGGCAATCCATTAAAATACAAATTCCCAAAACCGCAAATGCAAGGGTACAATTTTAGCTTTAGTGGATTGAAAACTTCTTTTATGAATTTTATTAATAAACAAACCCAAATTAACCCCGATTTTGTAACAGAAGAATTATCAGATATTTGTGCATCAATTCAGCACACAATTGTTTCGTATACAACCGAAAAACTTTTGATTGCAGCTCAAAATTTAGATGTTAAGAGTATTGCTGTTGCTGGCGGTGTTTCAGCCAATTCATATTTAAGGCAATATTTAACCGATAAATGTAATGTGCAACAATATAATCTATTTATTCCTCGTTTTGAATATTGCACGGATAATGCTGCAATGGTAGGAATTGTTGGTTATTTTAAATATTTAAACAAAGATTTTTGCGGACTTGCTATTTCACCTTCTTCAAGGTTTCCTATTTAAATGCTTCGTTCGCAAGTAACAAAATGGTATTAATTACAACTAAAAGTTCTAATAATGCCAAATAAAATTTATTAGAATAATATTTTACTGATTTCAGCAATGCATAAACGCCTATAATTATCATTGATAATAAAATTATTAATGATTGGGTCAGGGAGTATTGAATAAAAATTGAAATTATATATAATGCAATGGAAATAATAATGGCTGTTTTTAATCCAAATTTTTTAGGAATCGTATCAAGATTGTCAATTTCCATATCACGCATATCAAAAGGAATGGATATAGACATAATGAAAAAAAAATTAAGAATAAATGTACTTTGAGTTATTGAATTTCTAGAGTCATTAACGAATACCGCTGATAAAGCCCAAGCGCTTGCTAATAGGAGGATTTTAAGTAAACCAACGTTCCTCAATCTAAAACTTAAATTAGGAAATACATAGAATAACAAAATCAATAAAATAACAATAATCTTAAGGTTATTTTCAACAAGAATTTTATAATTTAAAAATGAAAATATACCACAAACAATAATTGAGGTAACTATTAAAAATTTTCTAGTTTTTATATTATTTGACGATAAATTACTATAGTTATAAACAGCAAGTGTACCAAAAAATATGAGGAATAAGATAAGATAATCAATTTGAAAGCCTCTTATTAATTGGCTATTTAAATATAGTAATGCAGCAACTAAACTTGTGTGAAAAAAATAATCAACAATAAATGTAGATGACTTTTTTATCAACTTTTACTTTTTATTATAAGATGAATAGAGAATTGAACCAATAATTCCTGCCGCTAAACCTGAACCTCCGCCTATTAAAGCATTTTGTAGTCTTTTGCCTCTGGCAGCATGATCATATCCCATTACATATGTATCAGATTTTAAGTAACGTGGTTCCGATACATTTTTACGTTTTATTTTTATCCATCTGGCACCGGCAGCGCCAACAAAAATAGATGGGGGTATCGGCGAGAATAAAGGGATAGATATAAAACCACCAGTTAAGCCAGATGCGGCACCAACAACAATACTTCCAATTGTTGTACCTAAAGAACGGTAACCTTTTACTGCATCTCTTTGTCCAGCAACATAATCACTCATTTCTTGTTGAGTCATATAGTTTTCTTCACTTAATGAGTCCTGTGTATACAAAATTATTTCCTTCTCATTTCCATATTTTATTGAAAATATGTCTTCCTTTTCAATCACTATTTTTTTTGTTTTACTATTCTTATCAAAATCCAATGTGACTTGTGTTTTAGTCGTATCGATTATTTTCACATTAAAAACACCACCGTTCATCATATATATTTTGTCTTGCGAAAAAATATTAGAACTTATTAGAAGGCAAACAGCATATATGTAGATTCTCATTTTAATATCATTATTAATTGTTCCAACTTTTTTTGAACTTTAGCACAACCTTCTTAGCTTCAAGTAAAAATTTTGTGTGTATTAAATTATATTGTTATTTTCTTTCTTAAATTCTCATCAATTAAATTTAGGAAATTTTCCGTTGTCATATACTTATCACTTTCAACCTTATTGCCATAAATACAAACAGCTAAATCTTTTGTCATGCTTCCTGATTCTACAGTTTCAATACAAACCGATTCTAATGATTTAGCAAAATTTACTAAAGCTTCATTATTGTCTAAACCACCTCTAAATGCTAGACCTTGAGTCCATGCAAAAATACTTGCAATCGGATTTGTTGAAGTTGGTTTGCCTGCTTGATGCATTCTATAATGTCTAGTAACTGTTCCATGAGCTGCTTCTGCTTCCATTGTTTTGCCATCTGGAGTAATTAATGCTGATGTCATAAGTCCAAGTGAGCCAAATCCTTGCGCTACGGTATCGCTTTGCACATCACCATCATAATTTTTACATGCCCAAACAAAATTACCATGCCATTTAAGTGCCGATGCTACCATGTCATCAATAAGCCTATGCTCATAAGTTATGCCTAAAGCATCCATTCTACCTTTAAACTCGCCTTGATAAACTTCTTCAAAAATATCTTTAAACCGACCGTCATATTTTTTAAGTATGGTGTTTTTAGAAGAAAAATACAGTGGCCATTTTTTCATGATTGCTTGATTAAAGCATGAACGTGCAAATCCTCTAATTGATTCTTCCGTATTGTACATTGCAAGAGCAACACCATCACCTTGAAAATTATAAACTTCAAAACTTTGAGGAGAACTTCCATCTTCTGGCGTAAAGGTTAAAGTAAGTTTACCTTTACCTTTGGTTACAAAATCAGTTGCGCGATATTGGTCTCCAAAGGCATGTCGACCAATACAAATAGGAGCAGTCCAATTTGGCACTAACCGCGGTATATTTTTCATCACAATTGGTTCTCTAAAAACTGTTCCATCAAGAATATTTCTAATGGTACCATTTGGAGATTTCCACATTTGTTTCAAATTAAATTCTTTAACACGCTGTTCGTCGGGAGTTATGGTAGCACATTTAATTCCAACATTATACTTTTTAATTGCTTCAGCAGCTTCAATAGTTACCTTATCACTTGTAGCGTCTCTATTCTCAATTCCCAAATCATAATATTTTATGTCTAGCTCAAGGTAAGGATGAATAAGTTTTTCTTTAATAAATGACCAAATTACTCTCGTCATTTCATCACCATCTAATTCAACAATTGGATTTACTACTTTAATTTTCTGCATTATAAATCTGAATTTCTATACTAAATAAGGTGGCGAAATTAATAATGTTTTATAAAAAATTTTGAAAAATAAATTATATGAACAAATTCTTTTCCAAGTTTAGCCATTTAAGTGCTGCACCACCTAACAAATTTTCTTTTACTGTATCACTAAAACTGCTGTTTCTAATAAGTTCTCCTGGTTTATTTTCGCCTAATGGAAATGGATAATCACTTCCTAGCGCTATTTTTTCTGCACCCATTAAGTCAACAACAAATTCCAACATTTTTTGGTCATGTACTAAACTGTCTAGCCAAAATTTACTTAAATATTTTCTTGGATTTATCGGATTGTCAACTGCAACCAAATCAGGCCTACAATTAAAACCGTGTTCAATGCGGCCTATGGTACTTGGAAACGAACCTCCTCCATGAGCAAAAGCCACCCTTAACGAAGGAAGTTTTTCAAAAATACCGCCAAAAATCATACTGCATATTGCCAATGATGTTTCTGCTGGCATTCCAACAAGCCATGGCAACCAGTATTTTTGCATTTTTTCTTGTCCCATCATTTCCCACGGATGCACAAAAATTGACATATCATAATCTGCACATGCTTCAAAAAATGGAAACAAATTAGGGTCGTTTAAGTTCCAATCATTAACATGAGAACCTATTTGTACTCCTTTTAAACCTATTGATTTACATCTAGCCAATTCCTTTATAGCCATTGTAGGTTCTTGCAGCGGAACAGTTCCTAGACCAATAAATCTTTTAGGATATTTTTGAACAATTTCGGCAATATGGTCATTTAAAAAAATAGATAACTCCAAGCAATCTTTTGGTTTTGCCCAATAACTAAACATTACAGGAACTGTAGATAAAACCTGAACATCAATATTTAAATTATTACATTCTTTAATTCTTGTTTCTGCGCTCCAACAATTATCTTGAACCTCTCTAAAAAATTTATCATCAACCATCATTTTTGCACAACATGGCTTATGATGCTCCAAACTTATAAATCCACCATAACCGAATTTTTCTCTATAGTTTGGGATGTTTTCAGGAAGTATGTGTGTATGTATATCTATGCTAAGCATAAAACTATTTTAAATTTATTGCAAATTAACAATTATTTTTTTTGCTTTGGTTTGATTTTTAAACCGAAAAAACTATTCTAAGTACACTTTTTCAATCACATTAAGTATCTTGTTTAGATTTATTAAAATATTTTATTGACGGTTTCTTAAGTTTAGTTCGTAATAATTAACGAATTCCAAATTATTTTTTGGCAATTCAACAAACTTTCTATTTTTGGCAAATTATATAATGAAAAATAACTACACATTAAAAATGAAAAAGATAAGTTCAATTGCATTTAAGTTTTTTTTATTGACTTTATTTACTGGCATAAATTCAAATGCTCAAGTAAAAAAGTCAAGTGAACTTTCTCCATCCGAATATCAAAAACAAAAAATATCTGGAAACATTCAGAATTTATTTCCATCAGAATTTCCGAAAGAAAAAATTATTGTATCAAAAAACAATAAGGTAAAGGAAGTACCAAAAACTGGTCTAGTCTATACTTCCAATAAAAATAACAGGTATAAAGCTTTAACCAACGGAGCCTGTAACTATCCTTTTGCATATGAACCACCAATATTGGTGCCAGACACAGACTTAAATGGCGATATTGTTACTGATACAATTGTTCAGTTTACAAATGGTCAAGCACCAGAGTATAGGAACGATGATGGCAGCTCTCCAAGACTTACACTGCCATTTACATTCTGTTTTTATGGTGATACATTAAATGATTCCTTATTTGTAAATAATAATGGTAACATTTCCTTTGGCGCTCCTTATACTACTTTTTCTGGTCAAACATTTCCAAACAACCAGTTTGTAATGATTGCTCCTTTTTGGGCTGATGTGGATACTAGGGATCCAGGTTCAAATGTAGTTTACATGCGTCGTATGCCTCATTATGCAATTTTTAAATGGCATAAAGTTGGTTATTTTCCTAACCAATCTGATAAGCTAAATTCATTTATGCTTGTTATTACGGATGGTACCGATGTGCATGTACCAAATGGTTTAAATGTTGCTTTCTACTATGAAGATATGCAATGGACTACTGGTAGTGCTTCTCAAGGTCAGAATGGTTTTGGAGGTATTCCGGCAACAGTTGGTGCTAATAATGGTGACAACATAAACTACTTACAATTCGGGCAATTTGACCAACCCGGAAATGCATATGATGGCCCTCAAAATGCTTTTGATGGTGTTGATTGGTTAGATGACCAAACATTTGTATTTAGTACTTGCACCAATGGTAATAATGTAGCTCCTATTTTAACTGGTATAACTGTTTGTGATACATTAAGTGCATGCTTAGGTGATACCTTGGTTTATAATATTGGTTTCTTAGGCCCAGAACCTCTTGATTCTGTTAGCATTCACGTTATACCACCACCGGGTATAACAACGTTTAGTTATACCATAGATAGTATTACTGACCCTTCCACCCCTGTGGTTCAAATTGTATATGTAACAACTAGTCTTAACAGTGTAGATTTTCAAATTTGGGCAAATGATAATGGTAGTCCACCACTATATTCCGATACTGTTACAGTAACAATTTCGGGTAAAGAAATGACTGGTTCATTTACTTCTGTTGATGGATGTGAATCACTGCAGAATGGAAGTATAACTTACTTACCTTCTATTGGATTAGCTCCATATGAAATAAGTACCGATGGCGGTGCAACATTTGCTCAATCATTAACTGCTAATGGATTGATTACAAATACCTATAGCGTTGTAGCCAGCGATGACAATGGTTGTACGGTTGATACCTCAATTACTATTACCCAGTTTCAAGGCACTGCAGCAGTAGTTGGTAATGACATTATAACCTGTTTAGGAAATACGGTAGTTTTAACTGGTGGGCCAACTGTAGTTGGCTCAACATACTCATGGACTAATGCTTCTGGTGTAGTTGTTGGCACTAATCAAAATTTAACATTACCTACCATTATCCAATCTGGATTAGGTGATTATACCCTTGCAATCATTACAAATAATTGTCCAGGAGCATCTGCAACAATAAATGTTGATGCTAGTAGTCCAGCTGTTACTTTAGTAGGTGGTGGTGTTGTGGGTAAAAATGGAACATTATGCCCTCCAACTGCTGCACAAATTTCTTTCACATTTAGTGGCGGAAATGCACCATATAAATTTAGCTATACAAATGGTATTACCACCTTTAATGACTCTACTCAAATTGGAAATAACACATATACAGTTCCAGTACAAAATATTGTTGAGGGTATTTATCATGTTGGTCAAATTATAAATGGCGATGGCTGCACAAAGAATAACTCAAATATAGACAGCATTCGAATTTATGGCTTAACCTATGATTTGACTTTCGATAATACCTTTGCAACATGCGGAGTGCCCGATGGTAGAACAAAAGTTCAGGTAATTTCAAATTTACCTCCTACCAATAACTTCACATATATTTGGACTGGTGCAAATTTAACTCCCGATACAATTACTCATTCAGCCGTATTGTCAAGCATTGATTCAATATTTAGTATTTATGGTGGGGAGTATAATGTTCAAATAAAAGATTTAGTAGGTTGTAAATTTAAAAAATCTACAATAGTTCCGCTGAAGGTTGGAATTGTCATAAATGTAATACCAGATACTTTAGAAGGTGTTTCTCCATTTAGAGTGTATTATACGAACCTAACTACTGGAGACTCTATTGCTGATTTTACATTTAATTTTGGTGATGGAACACCCGAAGCTACAACATTAAATTTAGCGGATACACTTAGCCATTTATATTATGCTGATTTTGACACTACATACACATTGATAATTAAAGCCAAATCAGAAGTTTTAGAAGAGTGTGACGTATATGATACACTTCAAATTAAAGTGAATGTACCTGTAAACGTTAAAACATATAACGTACTTTCCTTGGATGGAGACAAAGTAAATGGAATGTTCAGAATTAACCCTTCAGGTGTTTTAGACATTGAGTGTTTAATTTTTGATAGGTGGGGTAATAAGGTTCATACTTATACAAATCCGGGAGGAAGAGATTGGAATGGCGAAATATGGGGTGCTGAAGACAAACAAGCTGGAACATATTATTATGTTTTAAATTATAACACCAGAAAAGATTCTAAAAACACTGCAAATACCAAAACAGGATTTATACAAATTATAAAATAATACTTGTTTTGATTATAAAAAGCCATCGAAATTCGATGGCTTTTTTTTGTAAATTATCTTTGTTTGAATAATAAGTAATTCCCAAAACTATTTATATCTTTTTGAATTAAATTTTCAATTGGTATATTTACCTTTTTAATAAGTATTTAGATTATGGCATTAATGGGTTCTATCCTTCAAGGGGTAGTAGGTATTAAAAAATCAATTCCAGAGATAAAATTATCCCGAAGCGCGAAACGTGTTCAAAAAAACCAATTGTTACGTAACCTTCGAAAGTCAAGAAATAC
>JBEIDK010000003.1:0-65714 GCA_040383485.1 Flavobacteriales bacterium | reverse complement strand
TATTCGCGAACACAATTAAAAAAACTTTTATAATGGTTGCAACCGATAACAAATTTGGAATTGATGAGGTATTAAGTCAATTACAAATTACAAGCGAAAATTATGGTGCTTCAACAGGTACAATACACCTAAAGACATCAGGTAAAAAAATTGAATCATATTCTCCGGTAAATGGTAGTTTAATTGCCACCATCAATACTGCATCGGCAGCTGATTATGAAGTAGTTCTTAAAACTGCTCAAGAAGCAGCTAAAAAATGGAAACAAATACCTGCTCCTAAACGTGGCGAAATAGTAAGACAAATAGGCGATAAGTTAAGAGAATACAAAGAACCTCTTGGAAAACTTGTATCTTATGAGATGGGCAAAAGCTTACAAGAAGGACTTGGCGAAGTACAAGAGATGATTGATATATGTGATTTTGCCGTTGGTTTATCGCGCCAATTATATGGTCTTACCATGCATAGCGAACGACCACAACATAGAATGTATGAACAATATCATCCGCTTGGAATTGTTGGAATTATTTCTGCCTTCAACTTCCCGGTAGCAGTATGGAGCTGGAATGCTGCATTGGCTTGGATTTGCGGAGATGTTTGTGTGTGGAAGCCATCATCAAAAACACCACTTTGCGCGGTTGCATGTCAAAATATCATTTCTGAAGTTCTAAAAAACAATAATGTTCCTGAAGGAGTAAGTTGTTTGGTAATTGGCAATGAGAGTGGCGATTTAATGAATAATGACAAACGTGTTCCATTGGTATCTTTTACTGGTTCAACTAGAATAGGGCGCCATGTATCAAAAACAGTAGCAGAACGTTTTGGAAAAACTATTTTAGAATTAGGTGGTAACAATGCTATTATTGTTTCGGAACATGCTGATTTAAGTATGGTGTTGGTTGGTGCAGTATTTGGTGCAGTTGGCACTGCTGGTCAGCGTTGCACATCTACACGTAGGTTAATTATTCACGAAAGTATATACGATAAAACCATTTCAGTCCTAACAAATGCTTATGCACAATTAGCAATTGGCAATCCACTAGATTCATCGAATCATGTTGGTCCTCTTATTGATAAGAAAGCAACTGAAGATTATTTAAATGCCATTGAACATGCCAAAAAAGAAGGCGGTAAAATTTTAGTTGAAGGTGGAGTTCTTTCTGGCGAAGGATACGAAAGTGGTTGCTATGTAAAACCTTGTATTATTGAAGCAAACAATAGCTATAAGATTGTACAAGAAGAGACCTTTGCTCCTATTTTATATGTAATGAAATATAGCACCATTGAAGAGGCTATTGAGATGCAAAACAATGTACCTCAAGGTTTATCATCTTCTATGTTTACAAACAATATGCGTGAAATGGAACTTTTCCTATCAGCAAATGGTTCAGATTGTGGAATTGCAAACATTAATATTGGTACTTCAGGTGCTGAAATTGGTGGAGCTTTTGGTGGAGAAAAAGAAACTGGTGGTGGCCGTGAAAGTGGCTCTGACGCATGGAAAGTTTATATGCGAAGACAAACCAACACTATTAATTACGGCACGCAATTGCCATTAGCTCAAGGAATAAAATTTGATTTCTAAAAAAATATCACTTTAAATGAAAAGAGGTAGCAAAATTTGCTACCTCTTTTTTTCTTTGTTTCATCCTTACTTTTTAAACTTAGAAATATAATCCTTTAACATGTCTTTGTGCACCATAAAGTCCATCATTTTAAGTTTAATATAATCTTCGTGAAAGAAGTAATAACCAAAATTTTTACTGTCTTTTGCACAGTTTCTGCTACCTGCGCCACTATCTTTAATTAAGTACCAGTCCTTACCGTTTTTTTCCATATAGCCAATAAGGTGCATACCATGGTCATCAGTGGTAGTTTTATTAGTAAACCTAAATTGACGTGCATACTCATCAATAAATTCGCTTGGAATGTCATATGTAGGAACCATAGCCACATTATTCCAACTATCAAATCCACTTTCCGATGTATCGCCTCCAATTGCCATTGTATAACCATTTCTGATTGATTGCTTTATAAGCGCTGTATAAACATCAAGAGGTACATTATAATAATCAGCACTATGCCACCAATTATCTTCTACCTCATACTCTGCCTTTTCCCAATATGGTTTTTCAATCAGACTCATTACATCAATATAATCGTCCGGATTCAATTTTAATACATTTTTCAAATATTCCTGAGGAGAATAATCCTTGCCAGCAACTGTAACTTTAGTAGGCGGCATACCCATATGATGATTCATTATTGACTTAATTGTTGAAACAACAACTTCATCATTCCATTCATTATTTTCTTTCACCTTCATTAGGTAAGCTTCCATTTCTTTAAACATATCTTTATGAGTATGAAATGCCTGTCCTGCAAGTAAGCCTGTATATGACTCTTCAGGCATTGCACCATAAGTTTTCATAATTCTTGTTACTCCATTACCTTCAGAGCCTTCACCAAAAACAGAGTTTCCCCTTTCATTTACAAATTGCTTTGCTTTTTCAACATACTCCCAATAGGCGCTGTACATTTCTGAAATTTTTACTTGTTGTTTTGTTAAGCGATATACCTCGGTTTCAAAAAAACTTGTAGTACTAAAACTCCAACATGTTCCTGTAGAACCTTGTGATATAGGTTCATTCTTCCAATAAGTTTTAAACTCATCAACCGACTTTGGAATATCTTTACCAGTGATGTCTATTTTATATGCACGGCGTTTCTTCTCTACTTTTTTTATTTCTTGAGAATCTTCAATTCCACGAAGAATAGAGTTTTCATAATATCCTGGCTTTAAATCACGAAAAGTTGCCTTGTCGCGTTGCTGAGAATTTTGAGCATTTACATTTAATGCATAAAATGTAATTACTGAAGGTAAAATGTATTTTATTTTCATTGCAAATTATTTTGTATTCAAAACTATATTTAATTTTTTAAACATAGTTAGAAAACTATTTATTATCTCAATCAATTTAATACAACACGCTATCTGTAATAAATTATTTGAGAACTTGAAAATGAACCAAAGTGTTTTGTGAGTTTGTTGCAGTGAAGAGAGAAAAGAATTGTAGTTTTGATTCCTTAATAAATCATGTTAAAGAAATTATTAGAAAATAACATTGTAAAAAACTTTATGGTCTTGCTTTCGGGAGCAGTTATTGCTCAGGCATTGCCAGCGCTACTTTCTCCTATTGTTAGTCGAATATATTCGCCATCTGATTTTGCTAATTTTGCATATTGGAGTAGCATTGCAAATACGGTTGCTGTTGTTTCAACCTTAAGATATGAATTGGCAATAGTACTGCCAAAAAACAATGAAGATGCAAAGCAAATTTTAAAAGGCTCAATGCTCTTAAGCCTAATTACATCAGTATTAACCTTTCTATTTTGCATCATATTTATCACTACTAATGATAACTCAAACTTCTCAAGCCTTTTCTTCTCATTTTTAATTGCTTCATATGTTTTGGTGGTTGGCATAAATCAGAGCATTAGCTACTGGCTCATAAGGCATCAACAATTTAAGAAAACATCATTAAATAAAGTGATTCAAAGTGTCAGCTTAGTAGTGATTACTTTATTATTTGGTTTTTTTACTATTGGAGGAGGCTTGATTTATGCATATTTAATTGGGGGGGCTTGTTTGTGTATTTTTTCTTTTTGGCAAATTCGAGAAGCTGAAATTAATTTTAAAAGCTTTAATTTTCTTTTAATAAAAGAACAATTAGTTAATTATAAGAATTACCCAATCTATAATGCAGTGCCATCATTATTAAATGCCGCATCTAGTGCATTGCCTGTTTTTTTTGTTGTCAATTATTTTAGTAGTAACGAAAGCGGTCAGTTTGCTTTTGTAAAGCAAAACATTACTGTTCCTATCATGTATATGGCAGCGCTTATTTCACAAGTTTATTTTGCCGATATTGCCAATGATATTAAAGAAGGTAAATCTATAAAATTGAAACTCCTCAACTTATTTAAAATTCTAGCAGTTTTTAGCTTTATTTTTTCAATTACTTTAGGATTATTTGGTGAAGAAATTTTCAATTTTGTGTTTGGAGGCAATTGGATTTTGGCTGGTAAAGTGGCAGGAATTATTGTTTTATCTATTGCAATACAATTAATTGTAAGCCCGTTAAGCATTACGCTTATTGCATTAAATAAAATAAAGGTATTAAGCATTTGGCAATTGTCTTACTTTTTAGTAATCGCAATGCTTTATTTCTTCAGAAAATTAGTGTTTACTGATTTTCTAACCTTAACAACTATAATCGAAGTAATTGCATTTATTGTATATTCTTATTTAATTATGCGTGAGGTTAACAATTATGAGAAAAGATTATATTTACCAATAACTTAAATTATTTATCACATTTTTTCTTTAAATAGTTAAACAAAATGTTTTTTATTGAACCTCATATTTTAATATTGCGCTAAGAATATGTCAACTTATAAATTACTAATAAGATTAATTTCTCAAAAACATTTACACACATTTCTATTTTTAGCAATGATGTGTCTACTTTTCTTTGGCGCTTATCATAATTCTGGTACAAAATATTTTTCATTAATCTCTATACTTTTATTTTCTTTTACCTTTACTTATCTCTCTCTACACTATTTTTTATTCGATAAATTAAAAGACTTAATTGGTAAGTTAAGTCCTAGTGAAATGATGTCGAAAAACATTTTTTATTCTCTGGTTATTTTTTCAATTATATTTCCATTAGCTCACCTTTATTTGTTGGGCCATTTGCCTTTCTTTTCGTCATGGGCAATATTCGATTATAAAAAAATATTCCACATTCGTAATGATATTACTGCTCAAAGCAGCAGCACAATTAACTACTTATCAAGCTTTGCAATTAAGGCTTTTTTACCTATTACAATTTTTATTTCACTAAAAAATAAGAATAAATTTATTCATATTAGTTTAGTATTAATTGGCTCATTTTATTGTCTTAATTTAATGCAAAAAGGCTATATATTATTAATACTTGCTCCGGTAATATTATATTCTCTTTTCAATAAACACATTATAGAATTTGCTTCATATCTGATTATAACTGTTAGTATCATTGTGTTACAAGTATATGCTGCCAATCCTGAATTAAGAACAAAAGACAAAGCACAAATTGTTTATGACACTGAAGCTCAACAAATTTCAAGTACACCTGCAGAAGCTAGTAGTAGTCCAATTTATAATATTACACTAGGTTTAATAAACAGGGTTTGTTTTATACCTGGTAAAATTGTTTGTGATTGGTTTGATAATATTCCTTCAAAATTACCTTTTCAAAATGGAGATGGTTATCTTTTTCTATGTCGTTTAAATAATCATACTTACACCGATTATTCAATGGTACTATACGACATTATTTATTCTGATTACGCACAAGCAGGAATTCATGGTACTGTTAATGGGGCTTTTTTCATTTATGATTATGCAAATTTTGGTAAAATGGGGCTATTATTCTCGGGGCTAACAATTGCTTTCTTACTTTTTATTATTTCATTGTTTCACTCAAATAATCCAATTCAATCTGCATCACTTATTTCATATTATATTTTTATGCTGAGTTCGTCTGCCTTAAGTACCCTATTATTTTCTGGAGGGCTAGGTTTCATTTTAATTTTCTTAATATTATTTAATAGATTAGAAAGGTAATTTATGTGCGGAATAGCGGGTATTATAAACAAGGAAAATACAATTGTATTTGAAAACGACATACAAGAATTGTGCAATTTGGTTTTACACAGGGGTCCTGATGGCAATGGCACATATATCTATAATCAAACTGCTTTAGGACACACCAGACTTTCTATACTTGACTTATCTGAACAAGGTTCTCAACCCTTTCATTATCATGATAAATATAGCCTAACCTTTAATGGTGAAATTTATAATTACATTGAATTGCGCGATTTTTTAAAAACAAAAGGATATACATTTAATACTAGTACGGATACTGAAGTTATACTCGCTGCTTATGACTTTTGGGGCATAAACTGCTTGAACCACTTTAACGGCATGTGGAGTTTTGCCCTAATTGATAAGTTAAAGCAAGAAGTATTTGTTGCCCGCGATAGATTTGGTATCAAACCTTTTTACTATGTAAATGATACTAAAAAATTTGTTTTTGGAAGTGAAATAAAACAATGCTTATGGCACTTAAAGCAACCAAAGGTTAATTCCGAAATTCTGCTACAATACATTGTAACTGGTTATGAAAACTACAACGAAAAAACTTTTTTTGAAGATATAAACGAACTGCCAGGTTCTCATTATGGAATTTACAATTTAAAAGACCACACCTTTGTTATTAATAAATATTACGAATTACTGAAGAATGAAAGTTTGTTTAAAAATAAATCAGAGGCAGAAGTAATTCTTAATTTTGATGAAGTTTTTCTAAATTCTATCAATCTAAGAATGCGTTCAGATGTAAAAGTTGGAACATGTTTGAGCGGTGGGATTGATAGTTCTATTATTGCTTTATACTCTTCATCTGTTTCGAAAGATGACAAATATGAAGGTGTACATGGAGACTCCTATGACAAATCAAATAATGAATGGTATTATGCAAAAATGGTTGCAGATAGCCTCCACATTAAATGTAATAAAGCCACAGTAACATCCGAAAATTACTTAGAATCTTTAGATGATGTAACCAAAACGCAAGAAGAGCCATTCAGTTCTCCTTCAATAATATTGCAATATCATGTAATGAAAAAAGCTCGTGAAACCGGCAATATAGTTATGCTTGATGGTCAAGGTGGAGATGAAACACTTTTAGGATATGAAAGATATTACCCCGCTTTACTAAGTAAAAAAAACATTCCTGACTTTATTAAAATGTTGAATTATATTTCTAATAATTCAAAATTAACATTAGCCAGTTGTTTGCAATATTATTTATATTTTAAAAATGCATATCTACGAAAACAAGTAATTAAATCAAGATTTAGCGCAATCAAATCTGATTTTATGAATAACTTCGATTGGGAAATTATCAATAACCATTCTAAGGGATATGAAGATATTTTTGACCTTCAACACAATGAAATTTTTTCATATCAACTTCCTCATTTACTTAGATACGAAGACCGCAATTCAATGCGTTGGGGAATTGAAACACGATTACCATTCTTAGATTATAAGGTAGTTGAAATGGCAATAAATTTACCTATTGAATATAAGTTAAATGATGGCTGGACAAAATACATCCTCAGAAAATTAATGCAAAATAAATTGCCAGATGAAATTGTTTGGCGAAAAAACAAAATTGGCTTTGAAGCTCCTAAAGACATTGTTACAACTAACATAGAATACTTTTCTACTTTAGTGAGTAATTCGTCATTAATTAACTCCATCTTTTCAGAACCAATAAATATTAAGCTACTTAATAATAAACAATTAGTATGGAGATTGATTAGTATTGCTAATTGGGAAAGACTTTATAAGGTTACCTATTAATAAAGGTGTTATACCAATGAAAATTACAGCATTAAAAATCGTTCATATTACTTCGGCACATCTTCATGATGACATCAGAATTTTTCATAAGGAATGTGTTTCTTTAGCAAAGAATAATTACGATATTACCTTATTACACAGTGGCGAAATAACAGATGTTACAATAAAGGAAGTTAAAATTATTGGGATTAATTGTAAAGCAAAAAATAGATTTTCAAGGTTTTATAAAACTGTAAATGAAATTGCATTAAAAGCAATTAGCTTAAACGCAGATGTTTACCATTTGCATGATCCAGAATTGATTCGAATAATTCCGAAATTGAAAAAAAAAGGAGCGAAAATTATTTTTGATGCGCATGAAAATTTACCGAAACAAATTGCTACCAAGCATTGGATTCCTGCTTTATTAAAACCACTTTTTGCATTCCTTTCTATTAAAATTATTAAATATTACTGTAAAAATGCAGACGGAATTATTACAGTAAACGATTTGTTAGTTCAAACATATAAAAAGGCAAACCCAAATACTATTGCTATTCATAACTATCCACTTTTACAAGAATTTGTAAATATTACTGATAATACAAATAAAAAAACTGGAGCCGTTTATGTTGGAGGCTTAATGACTTCAAGAGGCATTACTGAAGTAATAAATGCTGCAGAAATAAATAAATCCAAAATTGTGCTTGCCGGAAAATTCGAAAGTGAATCATATTATAATGAATGTAAGTTACTAAATGGATGGCAATACATTGATTATAAAAACTTCTTAAACCGAACTGAAGTAGCTCAAGTATTAAGTGAAGCTTCTTGCGGCTTGCTTATTTTACATCCATTTGAAAGTTACTTAGAGTCTACTCCAATAAAGTTATTCGAGTACATGGCTGCCGGATTGCCGGTAATTGCTTCTGACTTTGATTATTGGAAAAAATTACTGCATAATATTGACTGTGTAAAATGGGTAAATCCACATAATGTAAATGAAATAGCAACGGCAATTAATTTATTTGAAGAAGACAAAATCAATGCTAAAAAAATGGGAGAAAATGGAAGAAAGGCTGTTCTAGAAAAATATAATTGGGAGGCAGAAGAAAAAATCCTTATCACTTTTTACAAAACTCTGTTTAATTAATCAGTCCTAATTTTTAAGAGCTATAATGAATTCTTTTATAAATAAAACCCGTTTAGCGTACTATGCTATTTTTGGTCTTATTTCATTTCAGCTTTCAATCGTTCTCTGGGCTTCTAATAAAGGGTTAGACCTTACTGATGAATCTTTTTACTTATTAAGTTTTTTTTATCCTGAAAATAGCGACTACAGTTTTACAAAGTTCTATTTAATTTTCCACAAGATATTTTTTCTATATAATTCATCTATACAAACATTAAGAATTTTTCTTATTATTTTAGTTTGTCTCTCGTCAGTTTTTTATTCAAGTTGCTTATTCAATTTATTACAAAAAAAAAGAAATGATAGGCAATATTAAAAGGCTATTTTTCAATGCCTTTGTTTTATCCTTTAGCTTAATGTGCTTTTGTTTTGGGCCGCTTACTCCATCGTATAATACTCTAAATACAGTACTATTAAATTTTTATGCGGGCACTATTATCTTGCTTTTGACGTCAATAGAAAAAGATAATCAATTGAAAAACTACTCATTATATAGTTTTATAGCTTTGATATCAATTATATGGTTTTTACTTCTCATTAACAAACCTACAACTGCACTTTTCATTTTATTTCCTACATCAATAATTATAATATATACTTCACGAATTCATAATAAATCAATTCAACACTATCTTAAATTAATTTTAGTAGCATTATTTAGTTTAGTATTTATTACTGTAATCTGCTTTGGCAATTTAAATGGCTTTTTCGTTTACATTTTTAATTTTAAGGAAATGCTTAAGTATATGCCCAATGTATATAAAGAAGGTCTTTTACCAAATATCATTAACGATTTTAAATTCACTTTAAGTACATTAGGCTTCCTTAGTAACGCAGTAACTATAGTAATCACAACATTTCTATTCTTTGCCAATTCAAAATACATACGAGCAATTTTATTCTCATTGCTTATTTTAAATTTCTATTATATTTTACAATTAAATATTCTAAACGATGTTTACTCTAAATTTTTTCTATGCTTTGATACCTTAAGTGTTTCATTTCTTTATCTAATTTTTAATAAAAAAATAGAAAAGCGCACTAAAATTACTTTGTTATTTTTATCTATATTTCCAGTAATTGGATATTTTGGTAGTAATGTTAGTTATACGGTTCAACAGTGCTTTTATGCTACATTTGGAGCTTCTTTATTTCTAGTATTCATATCAAATACTAATTTTAATAATCAAAAAATTGCCTTTACTATAATCATAATTATTAATTCAATTATTACATTCTCAAGCATAATTAAAAATCCTTACCGCCAAGCTGATTTAAATCTCTGTAACAAAAAAATAACCATTAATAAAAGTCAAATACTTGTAAGTAAAAATATTGCTGAATTTAACAGAGAGTTGAATAATTTAGTTCATAAAAATGGATGCAAAAAATTAGGATATATTTTTACATTAAGCAGTTACTATTCCTCTTGTTTATTATTGAACAAGCCTTTACCTTATAATGCTTGGCTACAAAATGAAACTCCAAGTTTAAATCTATTTTTTTTGAAAAGATGTCGGAAAAACAAAAACAAAACTGTTTATACTTATTTCCTCCTTCATATAATTACAATAGTTTATTGATAAAAAGTAAAGGAAAATTTACTTATAAGGATCAAATAAAATACCCATCATTTCAAAATTTGAATGACACAGTTAATATTTTTACATACAATTAATTTAATTTGTGGATGAAAGAATTTGAATACAGTTCTTTGTGATTATTTGTACCTCTTTCTTATTAAAATTTATCGAATCACACCATAAATCGCTACCAATAACTATTAGTAAAGTTCCATTTTTTTTCTTTTTCATTGAATAAATGCCTCCAATGGTCTGCAAGCCATTATAGTCGCCAAAATCATAAGCCAATATTTTCTTTTCATAAAAATTGCTGTTTTCTAAATTGGCTTTAGGCTCATCCACAAAATCATTATTTTCAATTGCAATTGAATTGGTTAGACCGCAGTTAAAAGTTATAATATTTGAACCTATGTTACTAAAAATTGGGTGTTTACTATCTATTATTTTAAATCCTCCAAAAGATTTCTTAAGCTCTTTTGGTTTGTAACAAATTTCATAGCTACACCCAACACTATTAATATTTGGATTTCTAAAAATAGAATCATCCCACGGTCCAGTTCTATGAATAACGTTACGCTCTGGATCATCATTAGGATTAGGATAGAATATCAATTGTTGTTTTAATCTGTCATACCTAAACTTATTATTCATAATACAGGCACTCATTGCCAATACGTTCCCTTTATTCTCATTATAATCATCAAAATTCTTTCTCATCTCATAAGTCCAGAATACAGATGAGCCATAAATAATTAACAACTTGGCATTCTTGATATTCGTAAAATTTTCAATATCTAAATCAGAAATAACATTAATATTTTTTCCTTTATAAACACTATCAACCCAATTCAAAAATCTTGTTGAATAGTCAGCAAATTCAATATTTCGATTAAGGCTTATACAAGTCGTCGGCAAATTATTGGTAGAAGCATACCCAAAAAAACATTTACCACCACTATTATACCTTGCTAGCAAATTGGCATAAGGCAAAACTATAGTAATATTATTTTTTAGCTCTGGTTCAGTTACTAAAAAGGGTACAGTATTTCCAAAGTAATACAAGCCACTTTTCAATTTTAAAGTATTATATTTTATGCTATGTTTATAATGGTAACCATTGCGATAAAGTTGAGAATCGACTGCATTTTGTTGAAAATGTAGTTTACAAATTACCGAATCTATTATCTTATGCTTTGAGTTGTAAATTAAAAGTACTCCTCTCCTATACTCTTCCTTAGGTTGCAAAAAAGCAACAACATCGTCTCCTCTTTTTACCGAAAAATTCTTAACATAACCATTAACTATTTCTATTCTTTTATAATACTTTTGATTAATAAAAACGAGTATTATCGAAACAATTACAATTACGAAATAAAATAGAGACTTTAACTTCATAAGGCCTTCCAGTTATTAATTATTTGTAAACCATGCTCAGTTAAAATACTTTCAGGGTGAAACTGAACACTCTTAATAGCATATTTATTATGGCTTAGTGACATGATAATATTTGAATTGTCTATTGAGGTTATTTCCAATTCCTTTGGTAAATTTTTACTTGATACTGCCCAAGAATGGTAACGTCCTACTTTTATTTTGTCTGGTATATTATTAAACAGTATTTCATTTGAATTCAAGTTTATTTCTGTTGCTATACCATGAAAAACTTTCTCTAAATTATATAGTTCAGCACCAAAAAATTCTGCTATTGCTTGATGTCCTAGACAAACTCCAAGAATTTTTTTCTTGTTGTAATATTGCTCTAATAACTTCATTACAATTCCTGCATTATTTGGTAAACCAGGACCAGGAGAAATTACTATCGAATCATAATTATTCACAGATGACAATTCAATATCATCATTCCTAAATACATCAACTGTGCAATTTCCAGAATACTCTAGATAATGAACCAAATTATAGGTAAATGAGTCGTAATTATCTATTAATAAAATTTTTTGCATTAAATGTTACTCTTCATAAATCAAATATTTTTTCCTGATTTGCTTGAACTTGTCCAATTCAAATACCCAAGTTTTTCTAATTTCATTTTCTGAAATACCATCAACAATTTGCTGTTTTAGTAATTCATTTCCAGTTAATTTATTAAAAAAATTATTGAAAAACTTATCCTTTTCAGGGTAAACATCATAAGCATTTATTAGATAGCTTAAACTAAAATAAGGCCTTAAGCTTTCATGCTCATTATCCAAATTAAAACCTCTGCATTTAATACTTTTATAAGGTGGATTAGTACTCATGTTCTTTATTGATTTAGGAGTAAAATAATATTCACCATTCATAAAATTTGGATGGCCATAAACAGTAAATGGCATTTTCGTTCCTCTGCCAACGCTTACAACTGTGCCTTCAAATAAGCACAATGAAGGATATGCAAGAATGCTTAATTCACTATTTAAATTTGGTGATGGAGGAATTGTAATTACATTTCTTGTGCCATGCTTATAATTTAAAACTTCAATCACCTGCAAATCACAAGTTAAATTATTTTGTAACCAATGCTCACCATTAACCATTTTTGCATACTCTCCTATCGTCATCCCATAAACAATTGGCACTGGATGCATTCCGACAAAAGATTTAAAGTTCTGCTCTAAAACAGGTCCATCAACATATCCAGCATTAGGATTAGGCCTGTCCAATACAATTATTCTTTTGCCATTTAAAGCACACGCCTCCATCGCATAAGTCAAGGTAGAAATAAATGTAAAAAACCTAACACCAACATCTTGTATATCAAATAATACAATATCAACGTTTTCTAAGTCTTTGTCACTAGGTTTTTTATTGTCGCCGTAAAGCGAAATTATTGGCAACTTAGTTTTTTTATCAATCTGATTTTTTACTTCACTACCTGCATCAGCATTTCCTCTAAAACCATGTTCTGGACTAAATATTTTAACCACGTCAATCTTTTCACTTAAAAGAATATCTAGCAAATGCTTTTTATTAATAATTGCACTTTGGTTAGATAATATAGCAACCTTCTTATTCCTTAACAGTGGTAAATATTCTTGCAAACGTTCATCAGCGTTAATAATTCTATCTTGAGCATTTAATATACTAGCAGAAAAATATATTAAACATATTAATACTAGTTTCCTATATCCTATTTGCATACATAATTTATTTCTTTCTTAGCTTCACTATTACCTAATTCTGCTGCCTTATTTAAATCGAAACAACATTCCTTAGTTTTTTTCAGCTTATAATAACATTTACTCCTGATGTAATATGTATCTGCCGAAGGTAATTGTTTTATTGACTTTGATAAATATTCAATGGCCTGTTCATCTTTATTCGTCTCAAAAAATATTTTTCCTAGCCCAAATGAAGCTTCTTCATTATCAGGCTTTAGTTTTAGTACTTGCATAAAATCCATTTGTGCTAACTGATACTTTGTTTTTCCCGATAATAAATAGCACTTACCTCTTTCTAAAAAAGCTTCAGCATATGTAGGCTTATAACTGATTGCCTTGCTGTAGTCCTTGGCTGCTGCCCCCCAATCATTCTTTAAAAATTTAGCAAAGCCACTATAGTAGTAAACTTCAACATTTTTAGTTTTGTATGTATTCATTAATGTAGATAAATCTGCTAAAGCTTCATCATAGTTTCCTTGTTTTATGAATGATTGTGCACGCAAATTATATACAGCTTCTGACTTATAATTTTTATTAATAGCATTATTAAAATCAATAATTGCCTCTTTATATTTTTTTTGATTAAAATAAAGCTCTCCTCTATTAAAATAGTTATCAGCATAATTTGCATCAAGTGCAATTCCTTTGGAATAATTCATTATTGCAACGTCAATGTTGTTTTTACTCTTTGCAATTAGTGCCTTGCCTGAGTATACTTTCGAATTTTTAGTTCCCAAGCCAATTGCAGCATCAAAATCTTTTTCTGCTTCATCATTTCTTTTTAAGGTGCTCAATAAAAAACCTTTACTTATAAATGCATCTATACATTTCGCATTTAACTTGGTTGCTGCTTCATAGTCAGTAATTGCATCCGTAATTTTATTGTTTTGTTCAAAATATTGAGCACGAAATAAATAAGGTGTAAAATCCTTTCCTGAATTTTTCACTGCTTCATTAAAATCCTTAAGTGCCTCGTCCTTTTTATTTAATGCTTGCTTACACCTTGCTCTATAACAATAAGCTGAAGAATTTTTATTGTCTTGTTTTATGGCATTGTCAAAATCTAAAATAGCATCAGAAAACGCTTTTTTATTAAAATGCTCTAAACCTCTTTCAATCCATACATAGGCTGGCTGTGCCATACAGAGATTAAAAGAAAAAAGAAATGCTATTATTAATTTTACTTCTTTCATTTGTATCTAATTTCCCAACAAAATAAACCAAAACTGATGATAGTACTAGAACCTATTTTACTTAGTTTTTAGGTAATTGATGTTAATTAATAATTCTTTGGAGGGTTACTCAAAACAAGCAACGAAAAAAAAGCTAATTGATTGGTTTATAAGTGCTTTTGAAA
Source organism: Flavobacteriales bacterium (assembly GCA_040383485.1). Lineage (GTDB taxonomy): Bacteria > Bacteroidota > Bacteroidia > UBA4408 > UBA4408 > JBEIDK01. The sequence continues at coordinate 50,964 of JBEIDK010000003.1, read as the reverse complement.
AATATTATAATTAATACATAAAAAGTTTTGGTTTTTTTGAAATTTATATACTTTTGCAACCCACAAAAATGCGAAAGTAGCTCAGTTGGTAGAGCATCACCTTGCCAAGGTGAGGGTCGCGGGTTCGAGTCTCGTCTTTCGCTCAATACTTCAAAAAACTCTTCTTACCAAGGAGCAATTTTGATAATCGTTCTTTGTTAGCGCAACGCTAATTTTGCCTAGGTGGTGGAACTGGTAGACACGCAGGACTTAAAATCCTGTGGCTTCACGGCTGTACGGGTTCGATTCCCGTCCTGGGTACTTTTAAATGAAATAAATTAATAACCAAAATTGTTGATACAATTTTAATAAAAAATAAAAATGGGAAGAGGTGATAAAAGGTCAAAACGAGGTAAAAGAACTTTAGGAAGTTTTGGTGTAAAACGCCAAGCAAGAGTTCAAAATAAAGTTTTGAAAAACATAGCTACAGTAGAAGTTGAAGAAAAAGTGAAACCTGCTAAAGTAACAAAAGCAAAAGCTGCGCCAAAAGCAAAAGCTGCTCCGAAAGGTAAAAAAGAAAAAGAAGCATAAATTCGAAACCCCGCAAAAGCGGGGTTTTTTGTTTTGTAAATGATTAAACTAATAAAATTAATACTTCTCCCAATTTCATTCATTTATGGCCAAATTGTTTGGCTTAGAAACTTGTTATATAATTTTGGTTTTTTTAAATCTTATATCCCAAGTATAAAAACCATTTGTATTGGAAATCTAAATTTAGGTGGTACAGGGAAAACTCCTCATACAGAATTTATTTCGAATTTATTATACAACCAAGGTTTTAAAACGTCGGTTTTAAGCAGAGGATATGGTCGAAAAACAAAAGGTTTTTATGAAGTTAGTGAAAATTCAAAGGCATCAATAGTTGGTGACGAACCTTTACAAATTCGTTTAAACTTACCAAAAAGTATATTAAATTTTGTTTGTGAAAACAGAAAAATTGGAATTTATGAAATATTAAAAAAACATTCAGAAACTGAAGTTATTGTTTTAGATGATGCTTTGCAGCACAGATCCATAAAGCCAGGTTTCAATATTGTATTATCAGAATATTATAACCTTTTTTTTAACGACTATTATTTACCAACTGGTCAATTAAGAGATTCAAAGTCAAGTGCTAAAAGAGCAGATTTGTTAATCGTTACGAAGTGTCCAGAAACTAACTTCGATAAGCAATTAATAAAAAACAATCTAAGAAAATACACAAATGCCGAAGTTATTTTTTCTCAAATAAAGTACTCAGAAACACTTCAACATTTCAATAGTAATGAGGTAATTCAAATCAATGATTTAAAAGATTATAAATCCATAATATTTACAGGAATATCTAACTCCACTCCTTTTGTCAATTTTTTAGAAACTAAAACAAATATTTTAAAGCATATTAAATTTAAGGATCATCATTCTTACTCAATAAAGGATCTTAAAAAAATAATTGAAATATATAAGGAATCGAACGAGAATTCTATCATTATAACCACTCAAAAAGATGCTGTAAGGCTAAAGAATAATGCTGAATTTGAGTTCCTAAAAAAAATACCATTGTTTTATTTGCCAATAGAAATTACATTTGGGCAAAATGATGAATTATTATTAAAAAAAATAGTTAGTGCTTATGTTAGAAAAGATTAAAGAAACAGTTGATTATATAAAAACTAAAACAAACATCCAACCTCAAGTTGGAATTATTTTAGGCACAGGTTTAGGTGGCCTGGTAAAAGAAATTGAAATCATTGATATATTACCTTATGAAACGATTCCAAACTTTCCTGTGTCAACAGTAGAAGGACATTCAGGAAAATTAATCTTTGGTAAACTAGGTGGAAAAAATGTTATTGCTATGCAAGGGCGCTTTCATTACTATGAAGGTTATGACATGAAACAATGTACATTTCCTGTTAGAGTAATGAAGTTTTTAGGTATAGAGAAATTATTTGTTTCAAACGCTAGTGGTGGAGTAAACCCTGATTTTGAAATTGGGGATTTGATGATTTTAAATGACCATGTCAATTTATTTCCAACAAATCCTTTAATTGGTAAAAACTACCCTGAACTTGGGCCACGTTTTCCAGACATGAGTGAACCATATGATCATTCCCTAATTTCTTTGGCTATTGAAATTGCAAAAAAGAATAATATTAAAACAGTTTTAGGCAGTTACGCGGGCGTTAGCGGGCCTTGTTTAGAAACACCTGCAGAATATAAATACATTTATAATGTTGGAGCAGATGCTGTAGGAATGAGTACTGTGCCTGAAGTTATAGTTGCACGACATATGTCTATACCGTGCTTTGCCATATCAATAATTACAGATTTAGGTGTTCCTGGAAAAATAGTTAAAGTAACCCATGAAGACGTTCAAAATGTTGCAGAAAAAGCGGAACCAAAAATGACTTTAATTATGAAAGAACTTATTGCTGCTATTTAATAAATAATCACAAACCATTTTATAAACTAGTTTGTACGGAGTTTGCAATTTAAGTATTGTCCCTTGTAGGTCGGAGCCATCAGATAAATCTGAAATGGTAACCCAATTATTATTTGGAGAATGCTTCACAATTAATGAAATTCAAAAAAATTGGATTCGAATTAAAATTACATATGATGGCTATGAATGCTGGATTGGAGACAAACAATTTGAATACATATCAGAGTTGCATTATAATGATTTATGCTCATCGAAAACTTCATTATCATTAGATTTAGTATCAATTATTTCTAATAAAAATGGAGGAAATATTGTTCCAATTATTTTAGGTTCAACTTTGTATCTAGAAAACTCAAACCAGATTATCCTTAATAATTCAACTTATTTATTTGAAGGAAATATTAACTCAAAAGATAATTTTGAACATAGAAATGGAATCATTGAATGTAGCTTTTTATATTTAAACGCTCCTTACTTGTGGGGCGGCAGAAGTCCTTTTGGTATTGATTGTTCTGGCTTTACTCAAATGGTTTATAAACTAAATGGAATTTCGCTTTTACGTGATGCAAGTCAACAAGCAACCCAAGGAAAAATATTAAATTTTGTAGAAGAGGCTTTGCCTGGTGACTTAGCTTTTTTTGATAATGATGAGGGTAACATCATTCATGTAGGAATAGTTTTAGCTGGTAATAAAATTATACATGCCTCAGGTTCTGTCAGAATTGATGAGTTTGACCATCAAGGTATCTTTAACAGCAATAAAAAAAATTATACTCATAATTTAAGATTACTAAAATCTCTTTTCTAGTTATTTAATAAAAATAAGTCTATGTCTTTGTTTATTGGAAATGACATTGTTGTGCTCGATTCAATTGATTCTACAAATAATTACGCTCAATATTTAATAAATAATAACAAAGCATATGATGGCACTGTTGTGCTTGCAAAAAAACAATTTGCTGGTAAAGGACAACGAGGAAAAGTTTGGCATTCTACACCGGGTTTAAACTTAAGTTTTTCTATTATACTGAAAGAAATAAATATTAATATAGAAAATCAATTTTTCCTAAATATGGCAGTAGCAAACGGATTAAGTGATTTTTTTTTATCTATTTTAGATTCAAATCATAAAATAAACATAAAATGGCCTAATGATTTACTTGTAGATTCTAAAAAAATTTGTGGCGTTTTGATAGAGAATACAGTAAAAGGAGATAAAATAACGAATTCGATTATCGGCATCGGTATTAATGTAAATCAAGTTGAATTTAATTTGGATAATGATTCTAGAACCGCTACAAGCCTAAAATTATGCAACAAAATAGATTATGAATTAGAAACCATTTTGAAAGAAGTATTAAGCTATATTGAAAAATATATTTTAAAAATAAGACAAGGTAAAATTAATGAAATAGCTAATTTATATGATTAAAGGTTATACCTTAAAAATAAAAAAACAAATTTTTTATTCGATGATAAAATAACTGAAATTAAGATTATAGGAGTAAACCCAATAGGTAAATTAATAATTAAACTTAACGAGGGTAAAGAGGTATTCTGTGATTTGAAAGATATAAAATTTCTAGAGTAATTAATCTAATTAATTAGGCCAATCTTAGGTCTAAGTCTACTTTTATATAGCTGTAAATCATCCTTATTTGAATGTTCTTTTCTTAGTTTTCTTTGCTCTTCAATTGGCAATTCAATTATAGATACGCATCTGTAACTACAACAATTCTTCATCTTTTCCTTACAACTTTCACATTGTATAAATAACAAATGGCATTCTGCATTAGCACAATTAGTGTGTGTATCCGAGGGATTTCCGCATTGATGACATTTACTAATAATGTCGCCACTGATAGTTTCTCCTAATCTTTCGTCAAAAACAAAGTTCTTTCCAATGAATTTATTTTCTAAACCTTGTTCCTTTACCTGCTTGGCATAATCTATAATGCCACCATGCAACTGGTTTACATCAGTAAAGCCATGATGTTTCATATAAGCGCTTGCCTTTTCACACCTAACTCCACCAGTACAATAGAGTAATATTTTTGTATCCTTTTTACTTGATAGTTGATCAACCACTAAAGGCAATTCCTCTCTAAATGTATCTACATCAGGCGTTATAGCGCCTTCAAAATGTCCAATTTCACTTTCGTATTGATTTCTCATATCAACAACAATTGTATTTGGCATCGACATTGCTTCATTAAATTCTTTTGCAGTTAAGTGCTTACCAACATTGGTTACATCAAATGCTCCATCATCCAAACCATCAGCAACAATTTTTTTTCTAACCTTAATTACCAATTTATAAAAAGATTTGCCATCGTCTTCAACTGCTATTTTAAGCGGCATATTTTTAAATCGTTCATCAGAGTTAAGGTAGTCTATTAAAGATTGGTAATTTTCTTCTGGGACACTAAACTGAGCATTAATACCCTCATTGGCAATATAAATCCTCCCCAACATTCCAAGTTGAGCAAAATCAAAAAATAATTTATCACGAGTTAATTGTGCGTTCTTAATTATTACATAGCGATAAAATGAAACTGTCTTACGCGGAGTATTGTCTTCTTGAATTCTTATCTTCAATTCATTACGATTAACCCTATTAAATAAAAACATGTTTTTAATTTTTGGCAAAAATAATAAGATTTTCATAGTTATGTTTGCAGCCATTATTATAAAATATGATTTTACTCAGTAAAGAAGAAATATCAGAATGGTTTAAAGGTCTTCAAAAAGAGATATGCTTTGCATTAGAAAATGAAGATGAGAAGGAGAAATTCACTATTGATGCATGGGAACATATTCATGGAGGAGGAGGAATTTCAACCATAATACAAAATGGAAACGTAATAGAGAAAGGCGGAGTAAACTTTTCTGGAGTGACAGGACAAGTTCCAAAATTTTTAATATCGGAAAGTGAACATAGTATCACAAAAAGCACAACCATTGAAAACACTTTTTTTGCAACTGGTGTATCAATTGTAATTCATCCAAAAAGTCCTTTGGTTCCAATAATACATATGAATATTAGATATTTTGAAACCAATAATGGCGTTTGGTGGTTTGGCGGAGGGATTGATTTGACACCGCATTATATTAATGATTCAGATGCAAAATTTTTTCATCAACAACTAAAAAGTGTTTGCGATAAACACAACTCTGATTATTATGCAAAATATAAGAACTGGGCTGACGATTACTTTTATATTCCACATCGCAAAGAAACCAGAGGGATTGGAGGTATTTTCTTTGATAGATTAACTGGAGAAAATCCAAACTCAAAAGAATCAATATTTGAATTTATAAAAGATATTGGAAAATTATTTACTCCAACTTATGTTGAATTAATAAAAAGAAATAAACAAAAACCATTTACAGATATACAAAAGAATTGGCAATTACTGCGCAGGGGAAGATATGTTGAGTTTAATCTTGTTTATGATAAAGGTACACAATTTGGATTGCAAACTGATGGCAGAATTGAATCGATTTTAATGAGTTTACCGCAATTAGCATCATGGCAATACAATTTTAAAACTAATAAGGATAGCGAGGAAGAAAGGACATTAAAATTACTAAAAAAGGGAATAGATTGGATAAGTTAACTAGTCTATTAACTTATCAAGCGCTTTACGCGGCTTAATTGGTAAACTTTTATAGTCGGTAACTGAATAACCAGTTACTTGTTTAAATTGGTTGCTTAAATATTGAACGCTACTATAACCCATCATATATGCTATTTCACTTAAAGTAAGTTCGCCATAACTAATTAATTCCTTAACGCGTTCAATTCTTACTAGAATAATATACTTTTCTAATGTATAATTTGTTTTTTCTGAAAACACCTTGCTTAAATGCGAATAAGAGCTACCTAATTTGTCGCTTAAATAGTCGCTATTTCTGATAATAGTATTTAAATTATTTCCATAATAAATCATTTCAAGAACAGCTACTTTTATCTGTTCTGTTAGTTGAAAATCTTTGTCTATTATTCGTTCAAAACCATTATCAATTAAAATATTGTCTATTTCTAGTAAACTAATTTTACTTTTATCAAACTCAATATCAATTGCTCCAAGCTGAATATGATTTAGCTTTATTGCATTAGTTCTTTCAAATTCCAATTGAAGAATTTTAATGCACCTAGCACTTACCATATTTTTAATTGAAATTATCAAGTTGTAATAGAGACTAAAATAAATAGTAAAGGTTTAATATGATAAATAAAAAAGGCTGCTCCAAAAATGAAACAGCCTTTTCTAGTTATATTTAATTTTACTTAATTAATAATTTGTTGATATCAATTTTGCATACATTCATGTCTACGTCTCCTGCTATTCCACTCAAACGACCCTTTGGACTATGTTGCCACATTGACCAATCGCTAAAGCCGCTAGGAATACCTGGTTCATCTGAACCTCTATAATCTGCAACCCAAAGATGATAATTATTTGTGAACTCCTTCATTTCAGCAGCAAAGTTTGCATTCCAAAAATGAGTATTTGTATAAATAATAGGTTTTACTCCCAAAACTAACTCAATTTCAAGAATAAATTCTTTAAGATTAGCCACTTTTAATTTTTTGTTGGCTTTGTTATAAGCCCAACAATGCTCTACATCTATTACCGGGAGCATATTACCTACTTCAAACGGAACTACACTTAAAAATAATTGAGCTTGCGTTTTACCTGAAACATGAGGTAAAAAAAAGTGGTAAGCACCTTTTTTGGCGGTATTAGGAATGTTATTCCAATGGTATGCAAATTTTCTATCAATTAATCTAGTTCCTTCAGAAGCCTTACAAATAATAAAACTTAATGAAGTATCTAGTTGGTTGAAATTGATGTTCTGATATCTCGAAATATCAATACCTACAGCATATTCTTTACTAAATATTTTCTGGTTTAAATACTGTCTACAATTTAAAAGCTCATTTTGAGAAACAGACTTAACTACATAATTTCTCTTAATTACTTTTTTCTTTTTATGTACTTTACGCTTAGAATATTTTGAAGTTCTTTTCTTTGTATTTTTTCTAACAATCTTTTTTGCTTCAACAGATGCTGTAAAGAATAAAATAGCTGAAAGGAAAAGAATAATCTTATTTTTAATTCTCATGTTCTGTGTTTTTAATATACAATTGACTTTTCAAAAATAGTGCCTAAGTCATTTATAAACAAGTTTTCAACAAAAGTTTACAAACATTCAATTGTTTATATCTGCAATTATAACAAAATTATAAAAATAGGCAAGATTTAATAATCACTTTTACGGTTATTCTATCTAAAAGGTTTCTCATAAATAAAACTGCTAATTAATGTCTAATTCTATATTAGGGTCCCAAAAGCATTGTTTAAAATTTTGAATTAAATCGTTTTTAACGATAATTTGTTCTGACTCTAACAGGTTCTGCATTTCATGAATATCCGCAAAATGAAACTTACCCGTTAATAATCCATTTCTATTAACAACTCTATGAGCTGGCACATAAACATTTTGATGATGAGCATTATTCATTGCCCAACCAACCATTCTGCTGCTTTTGGCACTACCTAAGTATTTAGCAATTGACCCGTAATTAGTAACCTTGCCTGGAGGAATTAATCTGACAACTTCATAAACTAATTCGAAAAAATCTTTATGCTTATTATTGTCGTTCATAAAAAATATGTTCCCAATATATCGAAAATATAAAATACACGATACTTATTATCAAGTTGAATCTGAAAATTTAATGGTTGAAATAAAACGGTTAGGTAAAACTTATAGTATTAATCATATCGAATCGAAAATTTTACCTGACAGAAATTTTATAAATGATGTAATTAAAAATGAATTAGAATTTTTGGATCCTATTAAAGAAAAAGATTTTAAAGAATTTGAAGAATATTGTACTAATAATCTAAAATTAAATAAATTCTAGCTTAAATTGCATTCGGGTATGAGCGTTTTTTTTATGTTTGTTCTTTTATTTTAAGCAAGAGATTAAGAGTCTAATATCGACTATCGCAAACATAAATGCAAAAGAAGTTCATTACAAACCTTTCACTATTACTGTTACTTAATATACTTATAAAACCGTTTTGGATTTTAGGCATTGACCGTGCTGTTCAAAATGTTGTGCCATCAGGAGATTATGGGCTTTATTATGCAATTTTCAACTTCTCTTTTCTATTTAATATATTTTTAGATTTTGGAATAACAAACTATAATAATAAAAATATTGCTCAAAATAATCACCTATTACAAAAGCATTTATCCATTATATTAGTATTAAGATTAATACTAGGGCTTTTGTATATTATTATTACGCTGCTCATAGGTATAATTATCGATTATAGTTGGCTTCAAATAAGGTTATTGTTAGTTCTTGGTTTTAACCAATTCTTAATCTCTTTTATACTTTACTTACGTTCAAATATTTCAGGATTACATTTATTTAAAACAGATAGTGTAATTTCAGTTCTTGATAGGTTGATAATGATTTTTATCTGCGCTGCGCTGCTTTGGGGAAATATAACCGATAAGCCATTTCAAATTACTTGGTATGTTTTTGCTCAAACCTTTGCATATTTAATTACAATTTTAATAACACTTGTAATTGTTGTAGATAAAGCAAAAATAAATAAGGTAAAATGGAATAGGGTTTTCTCTTTATTTATTCTCAAAAAAAGTTATCCATATGCAATTCTAGTGCTATTAATGACCTTTTATAATCGCATTGACTCGGTGATGCTTGAAAGGTTATTACCTGATGGGGCTCAACAAGCATCAATTTATGCATCGGCATATAGGTTATTAGATGCCGGTAATATGATTGCTTTTTTATTTGCGGGCTTATTGCTTCCTATGTTTGCAAAAATGATAAAACTTAAACATAGAGTTGATGAACTAGTGAAATTAGCCTTTTCAATTTTAATGATAATATCAATTACAACTGCATCAGTATCCTATTTTTTTAGTAATGAAATAATGGAATTAATGTATAAAGAGCATATTACTGAATCGGCTTTGGTTTTTCAATTTCTTATGATTTGCTTTGTTTTTGTTTCTTCAACTTATGTTTTCGGTACTTTGTTAACAGCAAATGGAAATTTAAAACAGTTGAATATTATGGCTGCATGTGGTATGGTACTAAATATATCTTTAAACTTATTACTTATTCCAATCTATAAAGCTTCAGGTGCAGCATTTGCTAGCTTAGTGACACAATTTTGCACGGCAATTTTTCAAATTTTAATCGCATACAAATACTTTAATTTTAAGGTTAATTATAAATTTTTGAGCCAATTAATAGTATATTTATTAGCAACAATTCTTTGCGGAATAATTGTAAGAGGTTTTGATTTGCAATGGATGATTCAACTACTCATTTTGTCTTCACTATCAATTGCTATAGCCCTACTGATTGGTTTGTTTAGCATAAAAGGGTTACTTCACATTATTAGATATGGCGAATAGTTTGAGACAAGTGTTTTACATATTTTTTTTTCTAACCACTATAAAAAGTTATTGCCAGCTGCAAATCAAGTGGTCTTCTATTATTGAAGGAAGACAAACTGATGCTCAATTTATCATTGGAAACTCGAAAAATAAAACTTTAGTCCTTAATAAAAAGTCAGGTTTTTTTATGGAAAATGATAAGTGGTATATTGACACTTTCATAGACTCCACATTACAAAAGTCTAAATCAAATGAATTAAACTTTATAGACAAAGATGAGCAGTTCGAAGAATCTATGGCTTTGGCATCTAATAATTTTGTAATAACCAGTTCTTACAAGAACAAAAACTACAGTTTAAATGCCTATAATATAAATGAGGATGGAATTGTAAAAGATGCGAAAAGAGAATTAAGTAAGATTCAAAATTGCAATAGTAAAATTGAATACAAATTCAATTTTATTAAGAGCCTAGACTCTACTAAACTATGTATTTTTCATAACCTACCTAAATCAGAAAATGATGAAAAAATTATCAAAATTGAACAATTTGATTTTAATTTATTTTTAGAATATTCTCAAACTATTTTGCTACCATATCAAGGTAGAGAGTCTATTGTTCTTGATGCCATTAGTAATAATGACCAAATAGCCCTTTTAGTAAAAGTTGCAGACGATGATAAATTGAGAATTTTTACAAATAGAACTTATACTTATTATATAATTAATTGTAATTTAAAAGATGGGAATAAGGAAACTATTGCACTTGGACTTAAGAAAAGAAGCAATCTTCTTGGCTCATCTTTTTTCGTTGCAAAAAATAACAAAATCGGTATTTGTGGTTTCTATAGACTACAAACTGATAATAATGATAATTTAATTAAACCATTTATTTCTCAGTTTACTGAATTAAATGCAACTAAAAATATTGAGGATTATAATGACGATTATGCGCAACCAAAAATATCATTAAATATAATCAAAGACACAAATCCTTATGAATACAAGCCTTTACAATGCTACGTTTTAAGTAACGATAACGTGAGATTAATTTGCGAGAAGGAATTTACTGAAACGTCATGCCTAACAGACTTTAGAAGCGGTATGCAAAGGTGTAATTACTATTTTCATAATGATAATATTGAATGCTATGAATTTGAAGCAAACCAAGAGTCAAAAAAGTGTTTTACTATTGAAAAAAAGCAAATATCAATTAATGATGATGGCTATTTTTTAGGCAGTGCATCTTCATATTTAGGTTCTGATTTATACTTCATTTACAATGATAGTAAAATGAATTCCAATGTGGTTTTCAAAAGCAGTTTAGCCGATAAAACAGAGGAGGCGCATTATATGAATAGTGCAAAGAAAGCAAATGTAGTGCTTGCAAAAGTTGATGTAAATGGAGTTATATCAAAACAAGTATTATTTTCTAATGCCAATTCTAAAACTGTTTTTGTACCTTTCAAAACAGTAATTAGCAATACAGGTAAAATTATTTTTTATTGTAAACGAAATAATAAATATAGAATAGGTATTGCTCAATTAAAAATCTAATCTTTTATTTCTTGGCACAATTCAATTAATACCCCATTTGTATTTTTAGGATGCACAAAACAAATTAATTTATTGTCAGCTCCTTTTTTAGGTTCATGGTTCAACAAAATAAATCCTTCATTTTTTAGGCGCTCCATTTCGGTGTAAATATTATCTACATCAAATGCAATATGGTGTATCCCCTCCCCTCTCTTATCAATAAATTTAGTTATTGGACTTTCTAGATTAGATGCCTCTAAAAGTTCAATTTTGTTTTCGCCTACCTTAAAAAAAGCCGTTTTTACACCTTCACTTTCTACACTTTCTGTTTTATAACATTCAGTATTCAGCAACTTTGAATAAGTTTCTATTGCTTGATTAATATCCTTAACAGCAATTCCAATGTGTTCTATTTTATTCATGCTATTAATTTATCTTGTTAAGGTTTCAGATTTTTCAGATGGTCCTTTTCTAAAAATAATGAATTGAATAATTCCAAGTAAATATCCGAGTCCATAACTAAAATGCAAAATAATAAAAACAAATAAAACTTTAGTCGCTAAAAAAATACTAGAAGTTTTTTTTAATGCACTTATAAAACCAACTAATAAATAAAAGGACAAACCGAGTATATAAGTTTTAAAGAATAAATTACTTATTAGAGATAAGCAAAGTCCTGTAAAAAGAAACGAAACGAATAATGAAGGAATTATTTGTCTTAAAGTTGTAATAGTATTATGTTTTATGTTTACATAAACTTTCCAATAGCCATATTGATAATACTGTTTATACAACTTTTTGTATGATGCACGAACATAATATTTAGATTTTATTGATTTGGATAAGTATATTTTATATCCAAACTTATGTAATCTGTAATTGAATTCATCATCTTGATTTCTAATTAAATCTTCATCAAAATATCCTACTATATCAAACACTTCACTTTTGTAAGCACCAAATGCAACAGTGTCAACATAACCTTCTTTCACGCCTGTTCTAAAATGTGCATTACCAACTCCGAAAGACGATGACATAGCTAAAGAAATAATTGTTGATGTTTCATCTTCCATTACATTTTCAATAATGCCACCTGAACATCCAATTTTAGGATCTATTTCAAGAGCTGCGATGCAACTTTCAATGTAATCTCTATAAATTTCAGCATGTGCACCGAGTATAATTTTTACGTCTGCACTTTCGGCTTTTAATCCTAAATTTAATGCGAATGGAGTGGTTCTTTTTTCATTAATTAAAAGTTTTATATAATCGTATTTATCAACAAATTCTCTTACTATTTTTTGTGTTGAATCATCACTGTTACCATCACACACGAATACCATCAATAATTTTTTATCATAATCACAATCTACAATTGACTGTAAGCATTTTCCGATATATTTTTCTTCATTCCTGCATGGAATGGTAATTGATACTGATTTCATTTGAAATTAAATATGATTCTCATTTTGTCGGTAATAATAATTGAGACTTAGAAATAAAAAAAACGAAATAAAAATAACTCCTGCCTGTGTTTCTAGCATAGCTTCGAAAAGAAAATTTGTAAGTACTAGTATAACGAAACTCAAATTTATTAATGATTGGTTTATTATTGACTCGTAGAACAGAATAATAAAAGGAAGAATAAGTGCTACTAAACCTAATATTCCTAAAGAAATACTTGTTTGGAGAAATTGATTATGTGCATTAAATTTTCGTTCCTTAAGTTCTATTTCATTTTTGCCAACATATGTTTTTAAAAGTTCGTCATTGGCGTCGCCAGTTCCAACTCCAAGTATTGGCTTATTTTTTATAATCATAAATGAATGTTTCCAAATAACTAATCTAGTAGATGTAGTATTGAGAGCAGTTTCCTTTGATTTAAAGGTGTTAAACATATCCCTAATTCTTTGCACACTCTTAGGAAAACTAAAAATTACTATGGCTATGGTTACTGCAAAAATTAACAATGTAATTATAGACTTTAAGTACTTTTTTTTTACGAATAATACATGAATAAATTTTAAAATAAAAACAATAAAAATAGAAATGAATCCACCTTTACTTGATAGAAGTATTATGGATAATAGAAAAAATAAGGTTATTGGTATTTTATAAAACGTTTTTCCTAAAACCGTATTATCAAATAGAACAATACAGGCAGCAAATGATAAGTATAATGAATAATATGATGGATGCATAATGCAGGAAAACTGAACATAAAAGTAGCTATCAACTGAGTTGGAGAAATAATAATGAATTGATGCATTAATAAAACATAGCAAACAACCAAATAAACAGCCAACAACAAAACTTCTAAATACTCTTTTTAAATAAGATTCATCATAAAAAAAATCACCAAAAAAAATAAGTGGAAATATTAACAGAGATAATTTTTGTTCTAAATCAAAATTTCCACTTTTTATATTTTGGGTATACAGCATTCCAAACAAATGAATGAGATATAAGAAAATACTGCCGAAGAAGAAAATACTTTTATAATTTTTCGTTTTTAATTTAAAGTTGCCCTCCAAAATCCAAACTAATATTAGAAGAACTATTAATAAAGGAATAATTGCCTTGTTTAAAGGCAACGCAAAAGCAATGAATAATATTAGTTCTTCTTTGAAATAATTTAAATTTAGCCTATTTAAAATCAACTTTAATATATTTGGTTGGAAATATAAGCTAAAATATTTTTCATCCAATTGCATTTTTTTACTCAAAAAAAAATAAAGCATACGCAAAAACATTGTTTCAAAACTTATATTTGACAAAAATAAAATATTAAATAAATGAAAGTATTAGCAAACGATGGTATGGATGCCATAGGCATAGAAATGTTGCAGAAATCTGGTTTCGAAGTTATAACCGAAAAGGTTGCTCAAGAAAATTTAATAGATTCAATAAATGAGAGGAAAATTGAAATATTAACCGTTAGAAGCGCAACGAAAGTTAGAAAAGACATTATTGACTCTTGTACTTCTTTAAAAATAATAGGAAGAGGTGGCGTAGGCATGGATAATATTGATGCAGAATACGCCAGAAGCAAAGGTATTTTAGTATTGAATACTCCTGCGGCATCATCAAATTCAGTAGCTGAATTAGTAATTGGAAGCATGTTTTCAATGTCAAGAATGCTTTATGATTCAAATAAACAAATGCATAGCATAGGTGCTACTCAATTTGATGTTTTAAAAAAGAAATACGCTAAAGGCACTGAAGTAAGTGGTAAAACAATTGGTATTGTTGGTTTGGGAAGAATTGGACAAGCAGTTGCAAGAATGGCAGCTGGCCTTGGTATGAATATTATAGCTCATGATCCTTTTATTAAAGAAGCTAATATTGAAGTTAATGTAGCTAATATTACCAATGTAAACATAAAGGTTGTTACTACAAACATGGACGAACTATTGAAAAATTCTGACTTTGTAACGCTTCATGTTCCTGGTGGTAAATTAATTGGAGACGAAGAAATAGCAAAAATGAAAAAAGGAGTTTGCCTAATCAATATTGCTAGAGGAGGGGTAATAAATGAAGACTCACTTATTGTAGCATTAAATTCTGGGAAGGTTGCACACGCTGCTTTGGATGTTTTTGTAAATGAACCCACTCCAAATTTAGATATTCTATCTCATCCCAAAATATCTTTAACACCTCATATTGGAGCTGCTACTGAAGAGGCGCAAGAAAGAATTGGAATTGAATTGGCAAACTTAATTATAGATAACTATAAGAACTGAATAACAATTGATTTGCAATTTGCTAACAACTAAATTCTGTTCGTTTTATTTTAATTTAACTCTAAAATTTATAATAACATAAATACAAAAATCACTGAAAAATAAATTATATATTTTTTTTATTAACCTATTATTAAGTTCACTTTTTAATTTGCTGCATGCGCAAAAGGTAGCCTTGGTATTAAGTGGTGGTGGTGCTGATGGCTTATCACACATAGGTGTTTTAAAAGCACTTGAAGAAAACAATATCCCCATAGATTATATTGCAGGAACGTCTATGGGTGCGCTAATAGGTGGGTTATATGCATCAGGCTATAGTCCTGCAGAGATTGAAGCTTTTGCACTTTCTGAAAAATTTCAAACCTGGTCCGTTGGTGAAATGGAAGAAAAGTATGTTTATTATTTCAAGAAAAAAACTGCCGATGCTTCATGGATAAATTATAAATTTTCAATCGATACTAATTTCCGTGCAACAATTCCAACAAATTTAGTAAACCCAATTCCAATAGATTTTGGCTTATTAGAACTTTTTTCAAATGCAAGTGCTTCTTCAAAATATAATTTTGATAGTTTATTGATTCCTTTTAGATGTGTTGCCTCAGATATTACTACAAAAAAACAAACGGTATTCGATGCTGGACAGCTTGGCCAATGTATAAGAGCTTCTATGAGTTATCCTTTTTATTTGAAACCAATAACAATTGATGGAAAACTTTTTTTTGATGGTGGGCTCTACAATAATTTCCCAATTGACATTGCACATAAAACATTTAATCCTGATATAGTTATTGGTAGCACTGTTTCTGAAAATTTAGATGACCCCTCGGAAGACGACATTATTTCGCAAGTAAAAAGTATGATGGTTAATAGAACAAGAAGCAGTGAACTTCCTCCAAACACAATAATAATTGAACCTAATGTTACTAATGCATCAATATTCGATTTTACTAAAGTTTCAAAACTTATTAATCTAGGATACTTAGCAACAAATAATAAGCTTGATGAAATAACAAAACTAGTTAAAAGAAGAGTGAATAATGATACACTTAACTGTAACAGATTAAAATTTATACAAAAAGAAAATAGATTGATTTTTGAAAATGTAGAAATAAGCGGTCTCAAAAAGGGGCAACAGCGCTACGTAAAAAGCTTGTTACTTCCCAAAGGAAAACTAGTTTCAATTGAGGAACTAAAACCACTCTATTATAGACTTGTTGCTGATGAAAAAATTAAGCAGATTTATCCATTAGCAACCTTTAATCCTAAAACCGGATATTATAAACTTAACTTAAAAGTAAAGAAACAAAAAGATATTTTTGCCTCATTTGGTGGCAATTTCTCATCACGTCCTATAAATGAAGCTTATATTGGGCTGCAGTACAATTATTTTAATAGAATTGGCGCTTCATTGTTTGCAAATTCTTATTTCGGTAAGTTATATGGCTCTTATCAGTTTAGAGTAAAACTTGATTTCCCCACAAACATTCCGTTTAATGTAGATTTTAGTTACACAAGAAATAGATTTGACTTTTTTAAAAGTTCAACCGCATTTTTTGAAGATGTGAAGCCTTCATATTTGATACAGTATGAAAACTATTCAGATGCAAATATTTCATTACCTACAAAAAGTAAAAGTAAAATTGTTATAGGTGTAAGTACAATAAAAATGTATGACGATTACTATCAAGGTCCAAAATTTACATCATTGGATACGGCCGACCGCACAAAGTTTAATACAAATACTATATACATGCTTTTTGAAAGAAATACTTTAAACAAAAAACAATATGCAAATAGCGGAACGTATTTTGGCTTGAAGGCTAGAGCATTAGAAGGAACAGAATTTAATTATCCAGGTAGCACATCTGAAAAAAAAGATACAAGTAACAAGTACCACTTTTGGTATCAGTTTAAAATGACATATGACACTTACTATAAAAGACGTGGTGCTTTAAGATTAGGATTCTTTACTGAAACAGTGTTGAGTAATCAAGATTTTTTTAACAACTACACCGCATCTGTGCTTGCTGCGCCTTCGTTTAATCCACTACCAGAAAGTAAAACTAGGTTTTTACCAAACTTTAGAAGTCATTTTTACACTTCAATAGGTTTAAAAAATGTGCTTAACTTTTATAAAAACTTTGACTTAAGAATTGAAGCTTATATTTTTCAACCATATAAAGAAATTTTAATTACAGATGAAGGAAAAAAAGCTAATTATGGACCTGTACTGGCTAAAAGATATTTCATAGCCACAACTGGCCTCGTTTACCATAGTCCACTAGGCCCCCTAAGTTTAAGTTTAAACTACTTTGACCGTGACGAGTTTGACCGTGAGAAAGGAATTTATAGTCTTTTATTCTCTTTTGGCTATATATTATTTAATAAGCGCGCACTAGAATAAATATTTTAGAAATCAATGCTTTCGATACTAAACTTTTCAGGATATTTTGCATTTTTAGATTGGTAAAATTCTTTTATCATTTTAATATCTAACTCTTTATTTCCAGTAAGCTTTACCTCACTTCCAAACCCAGCAGTTTTTTCTTTGTAATCGATATAACCAAGAAATAACGGAACATTTGCACCAATAGCAATATGATAAAAGCCACTCTTCCATTTTGTAACCTTAGCTCTAGTTCCTTCTGGAGGTATTACTAATATTATATTTTCTCTTTCATTGAATAGTTTAATGGTATTTTCAACAAAGTTGTTGCTTTTGCTTCGTTCAACAGCAATACCACCCGTCTTATTCAAATATATACTTAAAGGCCATTTAAAAAGTTCTTTCTTAATAAGGTAATTTAGCTTTATACCAAATAAATTAATTGCTGCTATAGCATATACAAAATCCCAATTACTTGTATGTGGAGCGGCAATTACAACACATTTTTTTATGTGTGAAGGAATTGTTTCTGTTGTTCTAAATCCTTTTAATTTAAAGAATAAAGTAAATAAGTATGTTATCAAATTAATTAAACAATGTGAGGTTACTAAGGCTATTTTCTGATAATAATTTTTTTGTAACTAACATTAAAACCATCATTTAACCTTATTGTATAGGCTCCATTTTGTAAATTAACTACATCTAATTCTATTTGATTTAAACCATTAATTAATGGAATTTGGTATGATTTAATTACTCTACCTGATAAGTCCATTACATCAATAATTAGATTTTTTGAGTAATTATGATACAATTGAATCTGCACCTTATCATTAGCTGGATTAGGAAATACCTGAGTTTTTGCAATGTAATTTTCATTTATCAACCCATTTAAATTTGATACTTGAATGTTCTGAGTAATGGTTTTTTCGCAACCTAAACTATCAATTAACGTAGCATTAACCTGATGTATACCTATTCCAAGTAAAGAAGGATTAAAGTTTGATGTTACTACATTATCTATTGTAATTATTGCATTACTACTGCTTGTTTGAATAACAAAACTCTGTGCGGCAACATCGACAATACTTGGCAATGAACCAACAAAACTTAAACTAGGTAACGGGTTTACAAAAAAAGTTTTAGTTGCTGAAATCCCTGATGTAGAACAACCATTTTTTGTTACTGTTACAAAATATTGTCCAGGACTATTTACCTGTAAGCTATTTAAAGTATCGGCAATATTTTGAATACCATTAATATTCCATTGGTATTGTAAACCTATAGCAAAAGGAGTACTAATAATACTTCCCGAACAAATAGCAGTGTCAGTAATATCAATACTAGCAACTGGCGTACAATCATTACTTTTTATCTTATATATTTTACCATCGCTTATGCCACCAACAAATAGTTCACCATATTTATTCTCACCAAAGGTTACAAAGTTATTTGTTCCAAAACCTGCTGTGCTAGATGCTAGTCCATTACTAAAGGTACCACTAGCATTTTGTTTTACCCACCAAAACCTACCACTACAATAATCAGTAAGAAAATAATAACCGTACATGCTGTTGAACATTGCACCTCTATAAACAAATCCGCCTGTTATTGAACAACTAGAATATAAAGTATGTGGATATTGAAAAATTGGAGGGTTGGAATTTAAAATGCCTGTACAACCTGATAAACCTGTTGAACTGTTCCCTTCCCAACAACGCCAACCATAAAACTTTCCTCCATTTGAATTTACCGACTCATGATTAACTTCTTCTATTGCATTCTGACCTACATCACCAATCCATAAATCACCATTCAATCTATCAAAACTCCAACGCCAAGGATTTCTCAATCCATAACTCCAAATTTCTTTTTTATAGTTTGTAGCAGAACTATCTGCATAGGGATTATCAGATGGAATAGCATAATTTAGTGACCCCTGAGTATTATCAACATCTATTCGAAGCATTTTACCCAACAAAGAATTTCTGTTTGTAGCATAATTGTTTGGATCATTGGCACTTCCGCCATCACCCATTCCAATATATAAATATCCATCAGTGCCAAAATGTATATCGCCACCATTATGATTAGAAAAAGGTTGTGTTATTGTTAGTAAATTCAATTCTGTTGAAACAGATGCTGAATCGGGATTTGATGCACTTACCTGAAATCGAGAAACTCTTGTTGCACCATCAGATGCACGAGTATAGTTCACGTAAAAATAACCATTTTGAAAATAGTTAGGATGAAAAGCCATTCCTAAGGTACCACGTTCACTTGAAATTGATGTTGGTACTGTGGCTACTGAGCCTAAATCTATAAATGGAGTTGTTTTTTTAACTCCATTGCTATCAACAATAAAAATTTTACCTGTTTTTTGGATTACGAAAATCCGTTCATCGCCACAATTTGCAATTTTTGTTGGCCAAGTAAACCCTGTACAAAATTGACTTAATGTAATTGTTGGTTGAGAAATTATTCTGCTCGCAAAAAAAACGAGTAATAAATTAAAAAGTATTTTTTTATTCATGATTTTTTTTTTTCAAACCTAATACTAATTTCTAACTATCAAAAAGTATGAATAAATTATTGGAAATATGGTGTCTAATTTTCGAAAACTAGAAATATCTCTTCGTTATTTTTTTTCATTAAATATTTTTCTCTTGCAAATTTCTCTAGTGCAATAGAATCATTTTGCAAAGCATATATGGTGCTTTTATTTTTTAAAATTTCACTTTCATAAAACGTTTTAGTTGCCTCAAGTTCCTTTAAATCTTTTCGCATTTGATATTGGGTTTTTATATCATACCTGTCGAAAAAGCTAATGGTAATTACCAGTATTAAAATTGTAAGAAAATACTTATTGGTAAAAAGTTTTAATATTATTGCTTTCATTATTTTGTAAATTTAACTTGTAAAATTCAAAACTAATTACTATTTAAAATTATTATTCAATAAACTATTGTTCATAATTTTATATTGTAATTTATTATTAAAATGAAAAACAATTCAATTCGGAATATAATTACATTCTACACTATATTCTTTGTAATACTTGTAGCGTTGGTGCCATTAAAGTCTCACGGAGGAGATATGAGCTTTTGGAATGGGTGGGCTAATAATATATTTCAATTTGGATTGGGAAATATTTATAATACTGATGCAAATTACCATCCAATATTTTTATTTGTTTTATGGTTTTATGGCCTTTTTCAAAATTCAATTACTGAGATAGAAAGCAATATTTATTTGATAAAGATTTTTCCACTAATTTTCGATTTTGTAATACTTATACCTATCTATTTTTTATGCAGAAAATTCAACATAAATTTTTCTCTTACTCTATTATTAATTCTCAATATAGCTTATTTATACAATAGCTACCTATGGGGACAAGTAGATAGTGTGCCAACAAATTTGGTGATAAGTTCAATCATATTAATACTCTTAGAAAAACCTTATTGGGCTGCAGTTTGTTTTATTTTGGCTTTAAATACCAAGATGCAAGCAATCTTTTTCCTTCCTATACTTGGTTTATTATATCTCATAAAACCAAATTATAAAAAAATTGTATTCTCACTACTATTAATTATTCTAATTCAAGTGATTATACTAACACCATTTCTTGTATCTGATACAATTGATAAATTATGGAATGTTATAACTGGTTCAGTCGATTTTTACCCATTTATATCTATGAATGCACATAATATTTGGTATTGGCTTTTTCCAAACCATAGTGATTTAATGGCAATTAATGATTTTAATAAATATGGTGTATTAACCTACAAGACAATTGGTACGATTTTGTTTTTATTTTTTAGTGTCATAGTTCTATTGCCACTTTTATGGAAAATTTTTAAGCAGAATTTTAAATTACATGATAAAATGGATTGGGCAATGGTATTTCTCATTTCTACCTTAATACCCTTGATTTTCTTTTATTTCAATACTCAAATGCATGAAAGATACTCTCATCCAATAATAATTACTTCCTTTATTTATGGCCTATTGAGTAAAAAGTATGACTTATATATTCTTGCTTCAATAGGATATTTTATGAATTTGGAAAAAGTATTAAAATATTTCTCGTTAGAATATCAAACTCTTATTTTTGAACCTAGATTTATTTCATTATTCTTTTTAGCTATTTTACTTATTGGATTAATTAGATTGTACAGAGATTATTTAATACCTGAATTAAAAAATAAGAAAACAAACTAAAAAATTTCGAGCCTAGAGTTATACGTTATCAAATACCCAAATCTCTTTCTCTTTTTTCACCAGCTCAGTAAATTGGCCACTAAATCGGGTTGCCTTAACTACACGGTCATCAATCCAATGATAGTTTCCGCCTCGTGGCTTTCCGAACATTATGCCATGATAATTAAAATTATGCGCCTTTAACCAAGATTCGGTATAAGCTCTATGTTCTTCTAATCTAGAAGTAAAAAACGTAATTATATGTCCTTCATCAAACCACTTATTAAGTCTATCCTTGGCACCAGGCAATTCCATAGCTGTTAACATTCTTTCTGGCTCTTCATTTGGAATGTCTTCACAAATTGTACCATCAATATCAACTAAAAAATTAGTAATATGCGGAGGCAAGCTTGGGCTCACTTTATTACCATTTTCGTCAAAACTTTCTTTTAATTCAGTCATCACTCTTTGTTTAATTTCAGGGTGTAAATGTAACACATTAAGAAAATTGACCCAAAAAAAATATTTAAGTCATGTCTAATTAACTAAAAAACAATTATTTAAATGTTTTTGCAATAAAAGATGATATTTAATTTGCTGACAGAAAAAAAGTTTATACTTTTGCAACCCTATTTTTTAGAAGTAGAACAAATATTTCAATAATTTTATTTGATTTAAACAGTGGACACATTAAGTTACAAAACAGTATCGGCAAACAAAGCTACGGTGAATAAAAACTGGGTTTTGATTGATGCAGAAAACCAAGTATTAGGACGTTTAGCTTCAAAAGTTGCTAAATTAGTGCGTGGTAAATACAAGACTAGTTATACTCCCCATGTTGATTGTGGAGACAATGTAGTTATAATAAATGCAGAAAAAGTAGTTATCACAGGTAACAAAACTGAAGATAAAACTTATATCCGTCACACGGGTTACCCAGGTGGTCAGCGTTTTACATCTCCAAAGGAGTTGTTAGCGAAGCATCCAGAACGTATTATTACTAATGCAGTTCATGGTATGTTACCTAAAACAAAATTAGGCAGAGCCATAAACAAGAATTTGCACGTATATGTTGGTGGTTCTCATCCACATGAAGCGCAGCAACCCAAGCAATTAGATTTAAACACACTAAAATAAATAATTAAAAAGGATGGAAGTAACAAACACATCTGGTCGTAGAAAAACCGCTGTCGCAAGAATTTATCTTAAAAAAGGCAACGGAACAATTACAATTAACGGCCGAGATTACAAGAACTATTTCCCAACAGGAACATTACAGTATATTATCAATCAACCTTTTGAGCTTACTAGCACACTAGAACAGTTTGATGTAAATGTAAACGTAGCTGGAGGTGGAGTAAAAGGTCAAGCCGAAGCTGTTCGCTTAGGTATTTCAAAAGCGTTGTGCGAATTAAGCACAGAAAATCGTCCATTACTCAAACCAGCAGGATTACTTACACGTAACCCTAAAATGGTTGAACGTAAAAAGCCAGGACAAAAGAAAGCTAGAAAACGCTTCCAATTCAGTAAACGTTAATTTTTTAATTTTAAAAACAAAGATACATGTCAAGAGCATCGTACAACGATTTGTTAGAAGCAGGTGTACATTTTGGTCACCTAAAAAGAAAATGGAATCCAAATATGGCCCCGTATATTTTCATGGAGAAAAACGGAATACATATTATAGATTTGAACAAAACTGCTGTTAAGTTAGATGAAGCTGCTGAAGCTCTCAAACAAATAGCAAAATCGGGCAAAAAAATAATGTTTGTTGCAACCAAAAAGCAAGCAAAAGAAGCTGTAGCAAATACTGCCAAAGGTATTAATATGCCTTATATTACTGAGCGTTGGCCTGGTGGAATGCTAACTAACTTTGCAACAATTCGTAAGGCTATCAAAAAAATGTCAACAATTGACAAAATGAAGACTGATGGTACTTTTGATGTAATTGCTAAAAGAGAGAAATTATTAATTACTCGTGAACGTGAGAAATTAGAAAAAACTCTTGGTAGTATTTCTGAACTAGGACGTCTTCCATCTGCATTGTTTATAGTAGATATTACTAAAGAACATATTGCTGTTGCTGAAGCTAAAAGATTAGGAATTGTTACTTTTGCTATTGTTGATACTAACTCTAATCCTAACGCAGTTGATTATGCAATACCTGCAAATGATGATGCTACCAAATCTATTCAAGTTATTCTTGATGTAATTGGTAAAGCGGTTATTGAAGGTTTATCTGAACGTAAAACTGATAAAGATAAAGACTCTGAAGAAACAACAGAAGAAGTGACAGCAAAGGCTGAAAAATCTGCTGAACCATCTGAAGACGGAAAACGTAAAAGAAGAACAGCAAAATAAGGAAAACCTAAATTTGATTTTCTGAAAATAATTGAAAGTCCAGAGTCAAAAAGGAAATCCTTTAAGATTTTGGACTTTTTTTAAATAAAATATTAATAAATAAAAATAAAAATGTCAACAGTAACAATTACCGCATCCGATGTAAATAAATTGCGCATACAAACTGGCGCTGGCATGATGGATTGCAAAAAAGCATTAATGGAAAGTGAAGGCGACTTTGAAAAAGCCGTTGATTACTTGCGTAAAAAAGGACAAAAAGTAGCTGCTAATCGTGGCGACCGTGACGCTAAAGAAGGACAAGTTATTGCAAAAGTAACCGCTGATGGAAAACGTGGGGCAATTATTTGCTTGAACTGCGAAACTGATTTTGTTGCAATTAACGCTGACTTTGCAGGTTTTGCTCAATCTATTTTAGATGTTGCTATTAGTCAAAATCCTGCTTCATTAGAGGCATTGCAAGACCTAACAATTGATGGCTTAGCTATTAAAGATAAGATTATTGATTATGTAGGTAAGATTGGTGAAAAAATTGAACTTTCTAAATATGAAGTAGTAACTGCTGAAAAAGTTGTTGCTTACATTCATCCAGGAAATAAATTAGCAACATTAATTGGTTTTAATAAATCGGATGTTTCTGAACAAATTGGTAAAGATGTTGCAATGCAAGCTGCAGCTATGGCACCAGTAGCTCTTGATAAAGATGATGTTGATGCATCTATATTAGAAAGAGAAATTGAAATTGGTAAAGAGCAAGCTCGTGCAGAAGGTAAGCCAGAAGAAATGCTTGAAAAAATTGCTCAAGGTAAATTACAAAAGTTTTATAAGGAAAGTACTTTATTAAATCAGGAATTTATTAAGGATAACAAAATGAATGTTGCACAATACATTAAATCGGCAGATAAGGATTTAGTTGCAACAGGCTTTAAAAGAGTTCAATTAGGATAATATTAATTTCTTGTTATAGATAGAAAGGCCGCCTAGATTAATTTTAAGTGGCTTTTTTTATTTTGAACATAATGATTATTTAACCTTAATACCAACATTCAGCTGGAACTGAACTAAGGCTGAAGATATTTTTTGCTTACCTAGAGTAATAGGAAATCCAAAACCAATTAATGGATTTAAGAATAATTTTTCAGTGATGAAGAGCATACCTCCAAAATATAAACTAGGAGTAATTGCTTTATAGTATTTGTTTATTCTTGTATCTTGAGTTGTAATATTTCCTGTATAGCTTACTATTCTTTCTTTTTTGTAGATATTTCTCCAGAGTGATTCATAGTTAATACTTGGCATAAATATGAATGCATTTTTAGTATTTGTATATCCAATAATTTGTAAACCAATGCAACTTGCAAAAACATTACCATAACCATCTGTTCTTCGTAAGTAATTTTCATCTTTATAGTTATAGCCAGGGCTCAAATTTACAAACAATGCATAATTTTTCTTATTAAAAAAGTAAGTAAAGTTCAGTCCAATCTTATGGCTAAAAAAGCCAACAGAATTTAATGAAACTAAATGCTTTAACTTTACATTTTCATTAATAAAATCAGTATTGAAAGAGCTGCTATATTTTGAATGTATATGTGAAGGATGAAAATTATCTCTATCAACAATATAACCACTTTTAAATTTGATACTATCAATTTTATTGGCAGAAATTGCAAATCTTATTGAGTCATTATTGTTAATAGAATAGATAACCTTGTTATTATTTGCTGACTTAACATTGCATAATAAACGATTGCCGTTTATTAAAAAAATGGTATCCTGTGAATAGCAATGTTTAGCTAGCACCATAAGGAAGAATAGGCGTTTCATTTTTAGTAATTTTTATAACTAACGTTACTTATTAAAAATTATTGTCAAAATAATAATCAAGTAACCGAAAAAATTAAATTAAATTAATTTTCAAATTGTTATAATTCCAATATTCATTTTATATTTAACCATAGATTTATTAAACTATATGTATTAATATTATTCGCTAGAATAAATAATGTTACTGCTTTATTAAAAGCATTAGTATCAATTAAAAACGCCTTATTTGTATGAAATATAAATATTTAATAATTGGGATTTTAGTTATAGCTATTTCACGCTATAGCTTTGGCACTTCAGATTCTACACGAATAAAGTCAATTTCTATTGGTTATAACATGATGAATGATAATGACCCAATAACAAATCAAAAAGGATATAACGGTAGAAATAGAGATGACCATGGTTTAACATTTCTGAATCAAACTTCACTTTCAATTAAAATGAATCTCATTAAGAATACAGAGACATTCATTCAATTTAACAACTATATTGGTTTGTTCACTCGCGATATTGGCACTCTTTATATTATGAAAAAAGACAATCCTGACTACAATTATTTCTCTTATATTATAAAAAAACATCCTGATTGGGACAATGTTTTATTGTATAACCAACTAGCTATTACAAAAAGTGTAAATGAAGTATTTTTAACGAACAAAACTAAAAATATAAGCTATGGTATAGCTTTAAAGAACACGAAGATTGATTCGGATGAAAATCAGCTAGGAACTAGTATTCAACATTGGTTTCATAAAACACTTCGTGTAAGAAATTTTTATCACAAACCATTTATTGATAGCAGCATATTTAAAGGAACTGAATTTAATTATTTTTCGTATTCGCTTTTTGCTGGATTTAATAAGACTATTAAATTCAAGAAAAATATCTCCCTTGAAATAAATCCATTCGTTGGGTTCTGGCATAACCTAACTAACCGTTTTACTATCATTCCTTTTTCTCCTTATGGTATGTTGAATGTTTCGTTGAATACTGGAAAAATGTTAACAGAAAAAGTGAACAGAGTTGAACTGAAGTACAATGTATATTTAGAGCCGTATGAAAGGTTGCAGCTTTTTTCAGATCCTGGAACCATTGGTTGGCAATCATTAATGTTGAATATTAATTTTCTTGGTTGTAAAAAGGTAAAAATGGAATCTTTGAAAAAGTACTACTTTTTATATTCTGTAAATGTTGTTTCGTATTTTTCTCCATTAGGAAGAAATAATGATAACATCATAAAATATATACCTTCTAACAATGATAAAAGAAGTTTAACAGGCTTGTTTAATTTAAAGGCAGCTGTGATGTTTAAGTAAATTGTTTTTTTTGAAATACTACTTCTATGAATTAGTCTTTTTCCCTATTGTTTTCAATTCTAACTTCACCTACTTATTCAAAAAAATAACTTCTATTATGACTGCGCCATTTCTTTCACAATTAATTTGAAGAAAACTTTCATAGGCTAACTACGCACTTTATTTTGAAAAGTTAAACCATCCATACCGAAATTTATTTTACCAAAATATTTTTCAATATTCATTTGCTTTGATTTACTCTTCAGTAAACTCAATGCTTTATCAACTTCGGCACGTGTTGTTTTTTTGGAAACTTCTATATACATATTTTTTTTCTTTGTAAAAGTAATAAATCTTGATTTCCGAAATCACAGTTAACTAAAATGGAATTATAAGTAAAAAGCATTACAAATTTGTTCTTTATCTTTCTAAACCATGAATTTCTAAAAACATTTTGTATTCATCGGCGAATGTAATTTTCTTGTGATGTTCTTCTTGTTTCGCAATATATCCTCTTACATTAGCTATACTAGTATAACTAACGGATGCTGCAAAATATTCATCTTGCCATTCAAATTTATTTGGAATTATTTTTTGTTTGTTTACCCAATAAGAAGATTCACCTTTTATTAATAACATTATTTTGGATAAGGTTTGTTCAATTCCCAATGAAATTAATAAATTTACATGGTTTTCTACACAATTTATGGAATCAATAAAAATGATTTTTGTTTTTGAGTTTTCAATGATATGATTCAATAAAAGTGGTTTCAGTTCCTTTGTAATTAAAGGCTTTCTATCCTTTGTTGACCATACAATGTGTAGATAAATTTTTGTGTAAGGCATAGTTTTTAGTTTGAAACAAAACTAATTTTTTTTACAAATATTTCTATTGTAATTTTTTTATTGCCACTACCTTTAGGTGGACAATAATGTGAAAATAGATTTTGGCTTTAGCCGAAATGCATAACTCATTTTGACTAAAGCCAAATATATGCTGATGCTTTTTACCACTACCTAAAGGTAGTGGCAAGTGGAATGTAATATTTAACTTTTACTATTAGAAGAAATTTATCAAATGTTTTTTATTTCCACTACCTTTAAGTAGTGGCAATAATGTGAAATAGGTTTTGGCTTTAGCCGAAATGCACAATTCATTTTGGCTAAAGCCCATTAACTGCTGATGCTTTTTACCATTACCTAAAGGTAGTGGCAAGAAGGCAAAATAGTCCGAATCATTTTAAATATAGTCTGGTAAAAGGAATTCTTGTAATCTCAAGTTGAAATTAACATTTATAAAGGAGTAGTTACTAATTAATCAAAAGTTAATTAATTCTAACTTGACTTCAAAATCAACAAGTGCTTAATCCAAAAACCAAAAGTGCCGTGATGAAGATAAGGGTCACCTAAAAAAAGAAACATCGTTGCTTGATTACAATTTGGACAATAAAAATCTAAAGAATTCAAATGTTGTTGAAATTTATTCGACTCTAAATAACTTTGTAATTTAATATAATCATCAAATGAAACATGGTCTTCTACACTCAAATTTGAATTCTTTTTTCTAAAAAATCTTTCAAAATCGTTTTTTGAAAAAAACAATTTTCCACTACATTTTTCGCATGAGTAAAACAATGGGATTTGTCTTTCACTTACTGGCGGTTCATCTGGAGTAAATCTATCTGGAGTAGGGTCATAGAATGTAGTTGATAAATATTTTTTTAATTCTAATTCAATTACGTCCATTATTAAATTTTAATACTCAATTCATCATTTTAATCTACTTACTCAAATACAAATTTCTTTCACTATAAATCTGATGGAAATACTCATCTGTTAAGTCATCAATAAAGTAGATTGCTTCGCCGGTGCTTTTCATTTCGGGGCCTAGCTCTTTGTTGATGTCAGGGAATTTTTCGTAGCTGAATACAGGAATCTTAATAGCGTAGCCGTGCTTGCGTGGGTTAAACTTAAAGTCGGTTACTTTGTGTGTGCCCAACATAATTTTGGTTGCATAATTAACATAAGGTTCGTCGTATGCTTTGGCTATAAATGGCACGGTGCGGCTGGCACGTGGGTTTGCTTCTATCACATATACCACATCATTTTTTATAGCAAATTGTATGTTTATTAATCCTACAGTTTGTAAGGCAAGTGCTATTGTTTTGGTGTGTTGTTCTAATTGACGCATAACGTTTTCACTCAAATCAAATGGTGGTAAAACCGCATAAGAATCGCCACTATGGATACCAGCAGGTTCGATGTGTTCCATCATACCAATGATGTAAACATTTTCTCCATCGCATAGTGCATCTGCTTCTGCTTCGATGGCACGCTCCAAGAAATGGTCAAGTAATACTGATGCTTCAGGGTAATCCGACAAAATATTTACTACATGCGTTTCTAATTCCTGTTCGTTGATTACGATTTTCATTCCTTGTCCACCCAGCACATACGATGGACGAACCAATAAAGGATAACCCAATTCGCGCGACAATTCAACTGCTTGTTCAGCATCTTTTATCACACCAAATTTTGGATACGGAATATTGTTTTCCTTCAACAAGGTTGAGAAACTGTTTCTGTCTTCGGCTAAATCTAATGCTTTGTATGATGTTCCAAGAATTTTAATCCCGTAACGTTCTAATTTTTCGGCCAGTTTCAAGGCCGTTTGCCCTCCAAGCTGCACAATAACACCAATAGGGTTTTCGTTGAGTATGATGTCATAAATATGCTCCCAAAAAACAGGTTCAAAATAAAGTCTGTCGGCTGTTCTGAAATCAGTTGAAACAGTTTCGGGATTACAATTAATCATGATGGTTTCAAAACCCATTTCTTTTGCTGCAAGTATTCCGTGCACACAAGAATAATCGAATTCTATTCCTTGCCCAATACGATTTGGGCCTGAGCCTAAGACGATGACTTTGCCCCTAGGCCCCTCTAAATCTCCCCTTAGGGGAGACAAGCCCCCTCCAACTCCCCCTAAGGGGGAGAGTACCGCACTGCTATATTCATTGCTGTCACCTTTTGAATGAATGTTGTCATTCTCCCCTCCCTTAGTAAGGGGTTGGGGGTGGGCTTTATGCGATGGCAATGAATTGAGTTTTTCAATAAGCTTTTCTAATGTGTTTTCTGTATCTAAGAGAACCTCTTCATTGGTAAATCTTATTACAAAAAAGCCATTTTCAATTAACCAATTTGTTCTTACTTCATCATTCGTTTTCACATCAGGTAATTGATGTATTAATCCATCAATTTCAATTATTAACATTCTATCTAAACAAACAAAATCAGCAATATAATCTCCAATTATATGTTGTTGTCTGAACTTAAAATTTTCTAACTTTTTTGATTTAATAATACTCCAAAATACCGATTCTGCTTCAGTAGGAAACTTTCTATGCTTCTCAACATATTCTTTAACCAATTTATATGTTGCAGGGTTTGCTGTTTGATATTTCGGCATTTCCGCTCCCTTCCCTTGGGGAAGGGTTAGGGATGGGCTTTGCTCCCCTCCCTTAGGGAGGGGCTGGGGGTGGGCTGGGCTTTCCTCAAACGTACTATAAAAATAAGGCGTTTTTGCTTTGAATTCAGCAGCGCATGTATCAACCATCTTGTAGATACGTTTGATGCCCAATTCATTTCTTCGTTTGAATACTTCACTTTCTAAGCAACGCAACAAATGTGCTATTTGCCTATCGGCATATCCTTTTTGTTTAGCTGTAAAAAGTAAATCACGTTCTATATTTTGTATCGTATATTTTTCAATGTCCTTTTCTAACAAAACCAATTCTTCAATCTGTTGCAAAAACCATTTGTCAATCAAGGTAAGTTTTTGAATTGTTTTGAAAGGGATCCCTAATTTGAATGCATCATAAATGTGAAATAATCTGTTCCAGCTTGGGTTAGCTAGCGACTTTAAAATTTCTTCTTGATTACGAAGTTCACGTCCGTCAGCCCCCAACCCATTGCGTTTTACTTCTAAACTCTGACAAGCTTTTTGTAACGCTTCTTGGAATGTTCTTCCAATTGCCATAACCTCTCCAACACTCTTCATTTGCAATCCTAGCTTGCGGTCGGTACCTTTGAACTTATCAAAATTCCAGCGTGGAATTTTTACAATTACATAGTCTAAAGTAGGTTCGAAATAAGCCGAAGTATTTCCTGTGATTGGATTTTGCAATTCATCTAAATTATAACCTATTGCTAATTTTGCAGCAATACGTGCAATAGGATAACCTGTTGCTTTACTTGCCAATGCTGAGCTTCTACTTACTCGAGGATTTATTTCTATGGCAATAATATCTTCATTTTCATCATCACTAACAGCAAACTGAACATTACAACCACCTGCAAAATTACCGATGCTTCGCATCATCATAATTGCCATGGTGCGCATTTTCTGATAGGTTGTATCGCTTAAAGTTTGAGCAGGTGCCACCGTTATACTATCGCCAGTATGAATGCCCATGGGGTCAAAATTTTCTATACTACAAATAATACATACATTATCGTTATTGTCCCGTAGCAATTCCAACTCATATTCTTTCCAACCCAAAACAGCCTTGTCTATTAGTACTTCATGAATTGGCGAAGCTTGCAAACCTCTTGAGAGAAGTAAATCAAACTCTTCGCGCGTGTGTACAAATGATGCTCCACTGCCACCTAAAGTATATGATGGACGAATCACCAATGGGAATCCTATTTTTTGGGCAATTTCTTTTCCTTCTAAAAAAGAATTTGCAGTGGCAGAAGGGGCTACTCCTACCCCAATATCAATCATTAGTTGGCGAAATTTTTCTCGATTCTCTGTAATCTCAATTGCGGCAATATCTACTCCAATAATATTTACCCCAAATTTCTTCCAAATGCCCATCTCATCAGCCTTAATGCAAAGATTCAAGGCTGTTTGCCCACCCATAGTAGGTAATACAGCATCAATTTTTCTTTCACTTAAAATTTTGGTGATGGATTGAGTTGTAAGAGGCAATAAATAAACATTATCAGCAGTAACCTTGTCGGTCATAATTGTAGCTGGATTACTGTTTAATATAGTTACCTCGATTCCTTCTTCTTTTAGAGATAATGCGGCTTGAGTTCCTGAGTAGTCAAATTCACATGCTTGACCAATCACTATTGGACCGCTTCCTATTATAAGTACTGATTTTATTGAGTTATTTTTCAAAATTTATGGATAAATAATTTCTATTTCTAAAATTCAATTGAGCAGATTCACATCTACTAATTTCAGAGAACAAAAAAATAAATAATTAATAAAAAGTAGAACTTTTGTTATTAGCTATTATGAACAAAAATAAAGGATAGAATAGTTTAAATCTGGAATATGCATTAGAACAATTGATACAAGCCACTTTTAAAGTATTATATGAGAAAATAAACTTTTACCAATGCAATAAATACTAAAATATGTTTTATGCTTATAGTTACATATTTTATTGGGCTTTAGAGTTTTTTGTTTTAATGTAGAAAGTATTCAAGAGTTAACTGTAATTGACGAAATTGCTACTAAGCAAAATAAAATTGCAAGAATAGCGCTTAGAATAAATCCGAATGTAGATGCCTATACCCATCATTATATAACCACTGGATTAGAAGAAAATAAGTTTGGCATTAATGAATGGGAACTGCCTCAATTTATTGAGCAGTTGGGAAAACTAAAAAACACTGAGCTTATAGGAATACATTTTCACATAGGATCATTGATTAATGATTTATCAGTATTTAAAAATTTATGTGTAAAGGTTAACTATTTTATAAATTGGTTTGAAGAAAGGAGAATTAAATTAGTGCATATTAATGTTGGAGGTGGCTTGGGTGTTGATTATTACAAGCCTGAGAAAAATACATATCCAAACTTTGCTGAATACTTTAAAATTTTTAATGATTTTTTAGAGATTAGAAAAGGTCATCAGGTACATATCGAATTAGGAAGAGCTATTGTGGCACAATGTGGTTCATTAATTTCAAAAGTATTGTATATTAAAAATGGTATCAAAACAAACTTTGCAATACTAGATGCAGATATGACTGAGTTAATATGGCCGGCATTATATCAGAGTTATCATAAAATAGAAAACTTAACGAAAAGAAACGAACCAAATAATTCGAAGTATGATGTTGTAGGTCCTATATGTGAAAGTAGCGACTGTTTTGGCAAAGCTGTAGAACTACCAATAACTGAGCGTGGCGATTTGATTGCAATAAGAACTACTGGAGCGTATGGAGAAGTTATGAGTAGTAATTATAATTTGAGAGAAAATCCTAAGTCATATTACACTGAATAGTTTTAAATCAATTAGATAAGCTTATTTGATTTAGCAATTAAATTAGCTAAACGATAAAGCAATCTAGCACCCACATTTGCATCCCAATCTGAATCTTGACCCGGAGAAACTTCATTGATATCTGCTGCAATGATTGTCTTTCCTGATTTTACAATTTCTTCAATAATAAAATAAGCTTGTTCTAGTTCTAAACCGCCAGCTACAGGAGTTCCTGTATTTGGACAAAGCTTAGGGTCAAGAGCATCGATATCAAAACTAATATAAATATGCTGAGGAAGTGCTGATATTACTTCCTGTACAAAATCATAAAACGTTTTACCAATATAACTTTGATGTTTTATATAACGGTCATAAAATACAACCACCCTACCATTTGAGTTGTCGATATATTTTTTTTCATCCTCGCAATAATCGCGAATTCCAATTTGTACTAACTTTGAAACTTGAGGAATATCTTTAAGTACATTAAACATAATACTAGCATGTGAAAATGTAAAACCTTCATAAGCCTCTCTCAAATCGCAATGAGCATCGAACTGCAAAATTGCAAACGAATCATATTTTTTTGTAATTGCTTTAATAATTCCATAAGGAGTGCTATGGTCACCACCCAAACCAATTATAATTTTATTATTTGAAATAATATTTAATGCAGCAGCCTCTACTTCTTGATGAAATTTTAAACAAGCCTCGTTCACCGACTTTTGAAGCACGATAGTTTCTTCATCTTGACTTTCATTTTCTAAATCTTCAATAATTTGAATTGCTTTTGCTCTAGTTTTTAATGACGTTTTTTTCCAATCTTCGTTTACTGGTAACATGTGTAATCCTGCCTTCCAGGCGTCATGAACTGCTGCATCAAACAAATCCACTTGCTTAGACGCTTCAAATATTGCGTCAGGTCCACCGCTTGTGCCATCATTGTATGATACTGTAACATCCCAAGGCAAAGGCAAAATTATTATTTCAGACTCTGATTCAGTAAACGGTAATCCATAAATATTTGATTCTGCTGATGCTAAGTTGTTAGGATCAAAATTTTTTATTTTTTCAAGCTTAGACATATGTAATATTTTATTTAAGTGTAAAAATTAATTTTTATTATGTTTTAAAACTGTTTTTATAGAAATGATATTTAAAGGAAACTCAAGTATAACATGCAAAACACTAAAGAAAAATAAATAAGCAAAACCAAATTTATAATTATATATACAAAGGCAAATAAAAAAAAAGGTGCATAAAAAGTATTCGTAAATTTCGTCAAGTTAAAACCAAAGATGACAACATCCTCTATCTTAGAGAGTATTAAATTTAAAGTTAATAATGAAGAAATTATTATGAAGGGCTTTGCTATTGAAGTGTCTTTTAAAAAATATTTTTTATTGTGTAGCCAGCCAATTTCAGTGAGGTAATGTAAAGGCCCAAGAATGATATAAGAAATTAAAAAAAGTTCGAAAGGAATAATAATGGCAACCAAAGCTGATACTAACATTAACAGCATATTTAAGAAATCAACTCTTGAAGTATTCATTATTGAAAATTTATGGTTGCATTTATAAGGGATTCATTCATTGATTCGAAAATATCATTTACATGCTTCAAGAGCCCACTATTTATTATTTGTTCAATATCTGATACATCACTTATTAAATAATCTAATTCACTAATTTTATATGCTTGTTCAAGGCTGCCATTCTCAAATTTTATAATGTATTTTTGATTCATATAAAATATTGAAGCCTTGCATTTTGGGTAGCTAATTTCCTTAATAACACGCATATTTAAATTGCATTTTAATTATGACAAATATATTATTCAATACCATCAAATATTAAATATAATTGAGATTTTTGCACTATTAATAAAAGTAAAAATATGATTTACGAATTTAACGGATATACACCTGTGGTTGATGAAACTTCATTTGTTCACCCTCAAGCTTGCGTAACAGGAAATGTTATTATTGGAAAAAATGTTTATGTTGGCCCTGGCGCAGCAATACGCGGCGATTGGGGTGAAATAATTATTGAAGATGGCTGTAATGTTCAAGAAAACTGTACAATACACATGTTTCCTGGAACTACTGTAACATTAAAAAAAGGTGCACATATAGGACATGGCGCTATTATTCATGGCGCTACAATAGGCAATAATGTATTAGTTGGAATGAATGCAGTAATTATGGATAATGCAGAAATTGGAGATAATTCAATTATTGGCGCTCTATGCTTTGTGACAAGTGAGATGATTATTCCAGAAAGAAAAATAGTGGTAGGTAATCCTGCTAAGATTGTAAAGGAAATGACAGATGAAATGATAGAATGGAAAACTAAAGGCACTGAATTGTATCAACAACTACCAAAAGAACTCTATGAAACTTTAATACCATGTGAACCATTAAGAAGCATTCCTAAAAACAGAATTCCAATGCAGGAATTATTTAAAACATGGAAAAAAACAAGTTGATTTAATACGACAACCTCACCCCTATTACCAAAATATCATCAATTTGCTGGTAGTTGCCTTGCCAATTTTTGAGTGCTGTATCGAAAATTATTTTCTGTTGGAACATCGTTTTATTCTTGTTATGAACAATAAGGTCTTTTAGCTTCTTGGTCATAAATTTTTTATTGAATTCTCCACCAAATTGATCAGGATAGCCGTCACTAAATAAATAAAATGCATCACCAGATTTCAATACGATTTTATTTTGAATAAATTCCTGAGTATCGCTTGTAAAACCACCTATGGCAGCTTTTGTAGCTTTTATTTCTTCAATTTCGGTTGCATTCTCTCTTAAAATCCATAATGGTCGGTTAGCCCCTGAAAAACTTAATTCAAATGAAGATTCAGGTAACTTTATTACTCTCACTAAAGCAATGTCTAACCCATCCCTTGTTTGTCCTTCCATTTCTGATGATTGTCTCAGAGCAGATTTAATTCCGACATTGATATATTCTAGAATTTTTGATGGTTCAAAATGATATTTAACTGCTTCATTCAGTTTATCAATACTAACCATACTCATAAACGCACCAGGCACACCATGACCAGTACAATCAGCAGCGGCAATGAGTATTTGTTTTTCTTGATTATCAAATTCGCTTTTGAACAGCCAATAAAAATCTCCGCTTACAATGTCTTTTGGTTTATATAATATAAAAGAATCCTTAAAATTTTCTTGTAGCTCTTCTATTGGAGGTAAGATGGCTTGTTGAATTCTCTTAGCATAGTTAATACTATCAGTAATATCTTCGTTTTTTTTAGATATTTCTACATTAATAATTGCAATTTCCTTTGTTCGCTCCTCAACCTTGTTTTCAAGTATTTTCTTTTCTGTTTTTAATCTAACCTCACGCCATTTGATATAAAAATAAAAAAGAGCAATAATTATAATTACAAAAAACAAATATGCTAATTTGGTCTTATACCAAGGAGGGGTAATAATGATCTTTATTGAAGCTCCTGTAGGGTTCCAACCTCCTTCTCCATTTGCAATTCTAACTTTAAAAGTATATTCTTTTGGGTCGAGGTTGGTATAACTTGCAAACCTACGTGTACCGCTATTTATCCAGTCTACATCAAAACCTTCCATCATATATGAATATTGGTCCGATTCGCCTCCGTTAAAGTTTAGTGCTGCAAATTCAAAAGAAAAAAACGATTCTTTATAGGTAAGATTTAGCTGTTTTTTATAAGTAATTGATGTGTCTAATTGAGAATCATTTTCAAATATTTTAAACTTGGTAAAAACAACTGGTGGAAGATAGTTCGATTCTTTAATACTATCTGGAAAGAATGAAAAAATTCCATTACTAGTACCAAAAAAAAGTTCATCTTTTAAAGTTCTGGCAAAAGCTCCAGTATTGAAGTCATTACTTGGCAGTCCATCATTTATATCAAAAGTCTTCAAGTTTATTGAATTATAAAATTGATTGTCAGACAAATTAGATAAAACGCGATTCGATTTAAAACTTGTATTTGGACTAAGTTTTGTTAAGCCATTACTTGTACTAATCCAGTAGTTAGCACTTTTATCTTGAATGATACCAACTACAGTATTGTTTGCAATTTTTTGTTTAGTTCTTAAATTTACGACTCTTAAATTTTTATCTTTTCCTGATATAAAATCTTTAAAATTTAAGATAACATCAAGACCGTCGCCAGCAGTGCCAAGCCACACAAGATTATGCCTGTCGACCAAAATACAAAGTACATAGCTACTGCTTATTGAATTAACAGTATTATTCTTATTAAATACTGAAACTAATGAATCGTTTTTGTCGAAAACATTTACTCCTCCTTTTTCAGTACCCACCAATAAGTAGCTATCACCGAAACTTGATAAACAATTAATATTCAAGTCGTTTAACCTAAGAGGAACTTTCTTTAATTCATTTCCAATATTAACCTTATTAGGTAGGTCTTTTTTTATCGAATACACACCGTTGCCATACGTTCCAAACAATATTTTATCTTGAAAAGTAATTGAAGAAACAGGGTCTAATCGTTGATTATAATTTTGTCTTAAATAATTTAATGTTTGGCTTCTTTTATTATATACAGAAATTCCATTTGAAAAAGAACCAAAATAAATTGAGTTCTTGTCCTCTTGCATACAATAAACATTTAAAATACCTTGTGCATTTGTTAAATCTTTTTTGGGAGAAAACTTACTAAAATGAGCACTACTTAAATCTCTAAAATCAATATTAGAGCTTCCCTTTCCTTTCCAAACCTTGCCATAACTATCTACAAAAATGGATGATATATTTTCAGTAATTGGATTACCAGTTGTTGGGTTTTTACTAACATAAGTTTTATAGAAACTTTTCTTTATCTCAAAACTCAAAATACCACAACTAAGAGTTCCAAGCCATATAGAGCCTTTTTTATCTTCGCAAATTGAATTTATATTATTACATGAGGATTCTTGATAAAAATAATCCACATTTGAAACCTTAATAAATTTATCAGATGTTGCTTTTTTTAAAAACAAACCATAACTTGAGCTCCCTACCCAAACATTTCCATGAATATCGGCAAAAATCGTTTTTAATTCTAAATTCTCTAATTTAGTTGTACCATCATAAAAATCATAAAATTTTTTGATTGAAAAACTTCTAAATTCTTTTTTAATTACATGGTTAAATTCGACTATTGACCATAAATTTTCATACATATCAAGTACAGAAAAATTCACATGAGTTATTCCTTTCAAACCTATATTATTAATTGCAACTTTTTTAAGAGTATAATCATTAGGATTATTTTTGTAATTTAATTTATACAAACCCAATTCATCAGATATCCAAATATTATTGTCTTTGTCGCAATTCAAACTATATAAATCAAACTCTTCTTCCTTTTCGCTTTTTTCTTGCCTTTCCTTAAGTTTAAGCTTTGTGAAAAAAGTTTTACTTGGATCTGAGTAATAAAGGCCTTTCGATTTTGAACCAACCCATATGACTCCATTTTTGTCTTGAACAATACTTACAATTTTTCCTTGACCAGCAGCAATTAGCTCTTTATTGAACTTATACCTCCTTATTTTATTTGTGTTAGTATTTAAAGAGGACAATCCATTTACTGCACCACCAATCCAAATAATTCCTTCGCTATCTTGATATAATGTTTGGATTATATTATCAGAAATTGTATTGGTATCCTTAGAATCATATCTGTAAGTTTTGAAACTATAACCATCATATTGATTTAATCCGTCTTGTGTTCCAAACCACATAAATCCAACCTTATCATTTAATACAGAAGTTACAATGGTTGATGATAACCCTTCGGGTTGTGATATCTGTCTTATTTTAAAATTAATTGAATTACCTGATTGAGCAAATACGGAATTTGAAAAGAGAAAAAGATATGGAATATTTGCAATAATTAATTTAATAAAAATGCGTTTATTCAATTTTGAAAACATATAAAATTTAATTCCTATTTTTTTTAATTTTAATAAACAAATAATACTACGAAGAAAATAAAAAAAAACGAATAATAACTAAAAGCACGTGTTTCTGAACATTGGATTATCGTTCTTAATTTTTTTCGATAATATTCTTATACCTAAAATTAATTCATGAGAGCCTTGTGAATTCCTTAATTTACTTATGTTTAAATCATAACCGTAACCAAAATTTATTCTTTTACAATTTAGGCCAATGCCAATGCTAATGGCATCTTTAAATAAGTAACCGATATTAAAACTCATCAACTTGTATGTTAATGCAGCCTTGTAATGTAACCTGTTAAACAATGCTTGTTTACTATAGAACAAAGAAAAGCCTAAACCATAATTTTTATTTTTAAATACTTGGAAAGATTTTGTTGAGAAATTTACCATCAATCGAGAATTTAAAGGAGCTGAAGCACCGATGATAAATGATTGGTTTGGTTTTGTGAAATGAAAATAACCAAGACCTAAGCTTGCCCAATCATTATATAATAGCACTGAAGTACTATAATCAAAGTACGTTTTTTCGGTAATTGGTAATTTACTTAGGTCAATTTTTGATTGTATAAATGAAAATTGAATGCTTGGCTTCACTAC
This sequence comes from Flavobacteriales bacterium, assembly GCA_040383485.1. Classification (GTDB taxonomy): domain Bacteria; phylum Bacteroidota; class Bacteroidia; order UBA4408; family UBA4408; genus JBEIDK01. Next base: position 10,823 of record JBEIDK010000003.1, on the reverse strand, counting down.
TAAATTGAGTTTCTTAATGTAAAGTTGAGGAGCTATAATTATTGAATATGAATTAGATGCAATACTATTTTGCCTTGTTCTATCATTATAGGCTACAAAACCAATTGATGTATGCGCTTTTTTTACATGCGCATCGGCTGAAAAAAAATACGAAACAAAATTACCCGCAAGTCCAGGCCATTGATTTCTATATCCAGAATTTACATATATGCCGCTATCGCTGCCAGCAAAGGATGGATTAGTAATTAATCGTGAATTATTAAATTGAGAAAATTGTAAATCTTGTGCCTGCGATGCAAATAAAACAAAAATGAGAAGTAAATAGGTGAGAAGTAGTTTCATATTAAATTTTTAGATTAAGTTCATAATTATAATTACCAATAATTCACTGGCGCAGTATTCGCAAATTCTTTCTTTGAAAGCCTAATACTTAATACTAAGTTATGGGTATTAGAATATAATTTTCTTAATCTTGAGTTGCTTATATCGTAAGCATATTGCACTGAATATTTATGATTTACAATAATCCCTAAAATACCCGCCAAATCACCATTTGTACGATACATAAACCCTAATCTCACAAAATCTTTATAGTCCGAAACAACATTTATATCTGCTGTTGAAGGAGCATTTCTAACTCTTCTTAATATTAGAGAAGGTGTAAATGTATAATCAGAACCTACTTTCAATCTTAAGCCTGCTGTTAAGTTAGAATGTGCTACTAATTCTGAGCGTTTGTCAGGATTTAATAAATCATAGCTAAACTTTGTTTTTACTAACTGCTTAGTTCCAAATCCAATAAAAAACTCATCTGTATAATACATCGCTCCTAATTGAATAGTTGGTAAAATAATATTTAACTCTTGTTTGCTAAATGTTAAGTCATAAGAATTTATCAATTTAATATTATTCGGATTAAATTGATGCTGTGTTAAGCCTAATCCTATACCAGTAGACAACTTCCCTTTTTTTAAACTAAAATGGGCCGCTCCCATTAAAACAAACTCATTGATATTAATGGTTCCATTTCCTTCACTGATTAAAGTTCCTCCATAGCCTATCTTTACTTTATTAGAAACAGTTTTCTTGTTTGTATTATTTTGATTTGCCGGATTTAATCTACCTATCAATGGTAATGTTTTTGAAACAGTAGTTGAATTAGTATCATCACCTACTTGAGTAGAGAAACCAATACCCTTGGCAGTTGGTGCCCCATCAAAACCTGTCCATTGTTTATTATAAATTAATCTAATGTCATGGAAGTTTTCAATACCTGCCAAGGCTGGATTTTGCATATAACCTTGCAATATTTGAGTACTATATTGCATTCTTTGTTGGCCACAAACCCTGCTTGTTGCCAGCGTTAGCAAGCATAAAATAATATTTATTGTATATCTATTGAATATGTTCATTTCCGCCAAAATTTTGTTAACGTAAAACGGTTAGCTTCCCTTTTAATAATTCAGTTCCATTTTTAAGGTCAATAATAAAATAATAATCACCATCAGGCAGCGGATTACCATTGTTATTGCCATCAAAAATTTTTTGATTGCCTAGTGACTCAAAAATTTTTTCACCCCACAAACTAAAAAGTCTAACCTCAGCATTTACATAAGATTCTAAATCTAAAATTTGCCAACTATCGTTTATTCCATCACCATTTGGGGAAATACCTGTAGGAATAAATAAATTGGGCTTTATTTCTATGATAGTATCAACTTCGCAACCTGCTGCATCTCTTACTTTTATATAATGTTTACCAATTGATAATGAATTAAAAACTGAATCATTAATAAATGAATTCCCATCAATACTATACTGAAATGGAGAAATACCATTATTTGGACTAACTAATGAAATTGAACCATTAGATTCTTCATTGTCTCCATTTATTGTTTTTAATCCAACAATTTCAAAGCCATCACCAACAGTAATTTTTATGTCGCTAGTGTCTGAGGCACAAATGCCATTTTTGACTATCCAATTAAATATATATTCACCAGCAATCAAGTTAGATAATGTAGCATAGTTGTTAGTGTTTGATGACAACTCAGTATCAGAAGGACCTGAAACTGCTTGCCAATTAGCAGTAGCAGTAGTAGCAATTGAAAGTGGATTATTAGCCGCCAATTGTACAGATGATTTACAAATAATTTTATCCGCACCTGCATCAGAAAATGGCTTTTTATAATTTGTAATTAACAAATCTGTACTATCAATGTTACATTGTCCAATCACCTTCCATCTTAAAATTGTATTGCCATATCCGATTCCTGATACAGTTGTATTTGCAAGACTAGAGTTTGAAAATGCAATAGAATTACTTCCACTTACCTTAGTCCAATTTGTTATGGCATTTGAGACTGGTGTAGCGTTTAGTGTTATTGAATTTCCTTCACAGATACTAATAGCGCTTCCTACTTCTGCGTTTATTTGAGAATTAGTGCTTATTTCAATAAAATCTGTATCGGGTAAGCAACTTCCATTACTAACTAACCACTGCAATAAATAATTCCCACTTAAGTTGCTAAAGCTTGCATTATAACTAGATGAATCACTTAAAACATAACCTGTTAAGCCACTTATCACACTCCATAAACCTGTTGCGGTTGATTGTTGTAACGAAGGATTATTTCCAAATAAATTTAAAGAGTTAGAACATAAGGCAGTATCTGCACCAGCTATAGCAATTGGTTTAGAATAATTAATAACTGTAACATCTGAACTATCTAAATTGCAATAGCCTGTAACTTTCCATCTAAAAATTGAATTTCCAAGTCCAAGTCCATTAACTGTTGTATTATTTTGAGAAGAATTATTTATACTTATACTTGATGAGCCCGATACCAATGACCATACACCTAAACTATTTAAAACGGAAGCAGCATTCAATGTTACAGAATTGGTATCGCACAAATTTATTTGAGACCCTGCATTTGCCACTACACTATTTACCACAATAATTCTTATAAAATCAGTATCCGAGGGGCATGCTCCATTTGATACTATCCAACTTAAAAGTGTTGTATCACTTAAATTATTGATTATTGTATTATATAGTTGTGGATTTAGAAAAGTAGAATTAGATGAACTACTAGCTATACTCCAAAATCCTTGAGATGTTGACTGAATTTGGATTGGGTTATTCGCATATAATAACATAGTATTAGAACAAATATTAGTATCCAATCCAGCATTCGCTATAGGTTGCGCATAATTTACAATCTGAAACAATGCTGAATCAGCAGCACAAATTCCATTACTTAACTTCCATTTTATGGTATAATTTCCAAAAGACAATCCTGTTAAAAGTGTTGTTGCATTTGCAGTATCTGAAAAATTGATTGGAAGACCAGAAATCATTTGCCAAACTCCAGAAACGCTTGGATGAATTGAAGTTGGATCAATACCTTGCAGTTGAACATTTTGCTGATTGCATAATTGCAAGCTACTGCCAACGCCAGCTTCTATTTTTGGATAAACATTCAATTGAAAAGTTGCAGAATCGGAATTACAATTACCATTACTAACTTTCCATTGCATTAAATAATTACCAGTTAGCAGTCCTGTTAAATTTGAATTGAATAAATTTGGATTACTTATTATTATTGAATTGTTACCACTTATTAATGTCCATATTCCTGAAGCTGTATTTTGGATAAGATTTGGATTATTACCTCCTAGCTGAAATATAGTATCGCAAGAATTTTGTGATGAAACAGAATTTGCAAAAACAGGTGCATATGTTAACACTTCAACTGTATCACTGTTTGATGGACAACCTAAATTTTCAACGGTCCAAACAAATTTATTTGAACCATAAACTAAATTTGTAACTAATGAATTTTCATTTGTGGTATCGTTAATTGAAGATGAACCTATTGCACTCCAACTACCTACTCCGCCCGAATAATTAAGTTGTGGCTGTATGATGTTACCAGTTAAATTAGTTGAAGTTTGACCACAAGATAATAGTTGATCAGCCCCTGCATTAGCAAGAGGAGGAGTTTGCCAAACTCTAATTACAATTGTATCTGGTACAGCAGGACATAATCCATAATTTATATTCCATACAAAAACATATTCTCCTTGAACATTTAAATTATTAATTACAGTATTTTTTAAATTCTGATTCACAATTACAGGATTGGATCCTATTGGTGAGTTAACTAAGGTCCATGTACCTAATGCATCTGCCGCTGGCTCATTTGCTTGCATAGTAACTGCTGATTGAGTGATACAGATATTTTTATCGAAACCAGCATCAGGTTGTGTTGCTACAAAACCATTTGCTCCTACCCCTCCAATTACAGGAAAACATCCCCACCATCTGGTAATTAAGGCATTACCATTACCGCAGCCACCAGGCTGAGAAGCAGATGTTGAAGCACCGTCATTAACACCGATATTGGGTCCATTAGTAGCTATTCCATTTCCCCAAGGTGATTCAGCATATAAAAATGGATTTGGATTCTGTGCGTTACATGATGAAGAATTTGGAGCTATCTGATAAAATAAAATTCTAATGTTTGCTGGTTTTCCTGCTCCATTTGTGATGCTATTCCAAGGTATGGCCATTTCCATATGATTGCCATCTGATTGATTTGTAAATGATGGACTTAAACCAGTATTAGGCGCACTCCAAGTAACATTATAATTGCGGTATTCATCATAACCATTTTTTAAATAACTTACGAAGTTTATTCCGTTTAAGGCCGAAAAATCTGGGTTAAAGCCATCATAAGCTTGAGTAGAATTACTAAAACTAGCACCAGGCAAATCTGCCCTAATATAAATTACCGAGCCCTCATTATTATTTCCACCAATCTTTCCGATATATAGATTGTTATCGTCCCAGCTTAAAAACCAATTTACAATACCATTAAAACCAACAAATCTTTCATCAGTTTCCCATTGACCTTGATTTGAATTTTGACCAGGAATATTTCCAGTTTCTACAAATCCGTCAGTAATATCTATAAGCCTTTGAACATTTCCGGATGTTGTAGTTGAATAACAATTTATTGAAAATAATATCGTGAATAAAAGTAGCGAACCGTATTTTCTATGCATAAATTTAAGTGTAATTTAAACACTCAAACATAAACTAATTAGAAAACATATACAATTTAAAATTTCAATATTTATCAATACATAATTTGTAATTCGTAATGAAATAATTACTCGGTTATTTTTTATTATTCAAATATAATGCAGGTAAAAGAAGCATAATAATGATAGGCGATTGGAGTAAACCCATCAATTGTCTTGACACTGAATAAGCCTTTTGATAATTATTTGTAAAATAACCAAAAAGATAAATTAAAAATGAAATTGAAATTATAACAATATAAATTCCGATTGAAATCTTATTATATTTTTTCTCTCTAAAAAAAAAGTAGACACAAAAATATGTGATTGCTCCATAAAGAATGGTGAACAGAATTGTTAATATCCATTTTGAGATGTATAACCTTTTATAAGACCACGTTTCAATAAAACTTATTAAGCTTGATAGCTTATAATCATTGTCTTGATGGTAATATGCCAATGATGCTTGGTAATTTAAGTTTACAAAAATAAAATCCCTTAAAAAGCCTACTACTATTAATAGTACTACTACTAAAAAAAACAAAAAGTACTTTCTTTTAAACATCTTAATTTTGGAGGGTGCAAGTAACTAATTTTGAATTATAAATAACTCCTCTTGAACAAAAAAAAGACGAACAAAATTGTTCGTCTTTTCTATTTTAACTATTAATGTTTAATATTTAGTTTCAATACTTCAGTGTTAGAATCCGAAATAACTTTTAGTAGGTATATTCCTTCATTGATGTCCGAAATGTCAATCTTAGTTATGTTTGAACCTTTTCTAAAATTATATGAATCGTTTTTAACAATTTTGCCACTCATATCAAAGATGCTAATCATTGCAAATTCTTCTTTATTACTTCTTGAAATTAAATTTACAAAACCATTTGCTGGATTAGGCATTAATGAAAGTTCTAAAGCATTAGAGTTTAATTTGTTTATTGATGTATTCAACATTGGTTTTGCAGATGCAATTACATTAACTCCAATATTACCATTAAAAGGCACGGCATTGCTTCTTGTTACATCTCCTAAAGAATCAACAGATAAAGTATCGCAATAAGTAGAGGTGCAGTTTCCAACTGAATCAACTACTGTTAAGCAAACTTCAAAATCACCTGTTCCTATTAAATTAAAAAAGGGAGTTGTTCCATTTGCAGTTGTTCCATTATTAACGTTCCAAGTATAGCTGCCATTAGCAACATTGCTAATATCAATTAAGTTCACAACCCCAGGAGTAGCAGAATTTGATACTAGTATAAATGCTGCATTGCAATTATTGTTTGAATAAGGGTTAGATGTCCACCAAGTTAAATCAACATAATTTGCTTGACAATAATTAGCTACACATCCATTAGGATTTGTAATGGTTAGGCATACATAATAAGTGCCAGAAGCAGCATAAGTATGAGTTGGATTTGGTGAAGTAGAAATTGGACTACCATCACCAAAATTCCATGCGTAAGTAACATTTGTATTATTTAACCCTGATAAATCTTGGAACATTATCTCTCCAACTGCATTTGGCGAATAGTTTGAATAGGAATCGAAAAATGCAATACAATTTGATGAAATTGGAGTAACCATAACTGGCTGACTATTACCTGATACGCAACCTGTAGCATCTACAACTGTTAATGATGCCCAGTTTACAATAAATCCGCCTTGCATAAATGTATGTACCGGATTCGCTAAATTTGAAGTTGAACCATCACTAAATATCCAGCTATAAGTATACGGTGCAACACCTTGTGGGTATGAGAAAAAGTTAACTGCACCGGTTCCCGAAGAATCTGGAAAAGCCATAAATTGACTTGAACATCCATTTGTACTACCTGATGGAGTATAATTTACACATGTTGAAGCTACACATCCTAAAGTATCTGTTATTGAAACACAATAGGTTCCTGCTTGCAATGCAGGCAAAATATTTGAATTTACAACATTTACAATTGTAGTTCCATTAAAAGACCATGAATAAGTGTAAGGAGCAATACCGCCGTTACCTATGGCCAATAAATCATTACTACTAGGACTGCTTGGTAATTGAATGGTTGCCCAGCATGGAGGAATACCACCAATGTTTAAACTATCAGAAGCAACGCAACCATTAGCGTCGGTTACAGTTACCCCATACCAAGGTAATTGAGCGCTAGTATTTATTGATTGTGTTGTTTGTCCAGTACTCCAGCTATAAGTAAATGGAGGAGTTCCTGTTGATGTAGCAGTTAATGTACTTAAGGTTGTACCTAAAATTGGCATCATACCAATTGATGCACTACATGATGTTGATGGATTACAAGCTTGCAATGCTATATTTAATGAAGCACCATTGGTTGGTACAACACAAACTTGAGTAATTCCAGGGCAATTGTTCACATTTAAATCTACCGTACAAGTATAAGTTCCGTTAGAATCTAGTGGAATAACATAAGGCCCAAAACAATAACCGTTAGCACTTACTGCACTTACATAGGTTTGTGAACCTGTGGCAGTATTCAAAATCAATGTTACCGTATTATTAGTATTCGGCATTATATTCTGAACCGTACCACAAACCATCAAACTATTCTGAAGCATTTGTGCTTTTAGGATTATTCCTAGTAACAGAAATAATGTTGACAAGTAAATCTTTCTCATTTTTTTATTAGTTAATTAGTTAATTAGTTAATATTATTTTAGAATTTATAGTGTATACGATAAACAAATTAATGAAGGGACTAAAAAATGAAATTATTTTATAAACCTCAAAAATTGGGTATAGTTTCTTGAAAATAACTTTATGGTATAAATTCCGCTTTTTATGTTTGGCAAAGCAAACTCCGTTATCTCTTTGTTTTTTGATGTAATTTGTTCTTTTTCAAACACAACTTTACCACTCATATCAAATACTTGCATGTTAATCTTTAAATCAGTTGTAATATTAGCCATCAATTTTATACTTTGATGAATTGGATTCTCAATAATTGAAAAATTAAATGGTTGATTAATTTTCATGTTTGGTGATACAATATTACTCGACAATTTATTAACGTACACCCCTAACACTTTATTTGAAGCTTCACTCACACTCGGATCTGTTGAATTTATATTACGTTCAGGACTATTAATTCCTCCAACAATATAACCAACTAATGTGTTACCATTTGGCTGACTATTTAAATTAACTATTTCATTATTTAAATACATAGTATTTACAATCGGAATAAATAAGGCGTTAGAACCCATTAATCCTGGCAGAGAATCAGGCATTAAATATTCAGTATAATTTCCTGAAGCATCTTTTGTAATCTTACTAATCGTACTCACAAAAGGCACTGCCGAATCATATACAACTTGTTGAATAGGAGAACTATAATAATACATTGCCTCGCCACCAAAAAATATAGTATGCATTGTATTATTTAATGAATCATAAATTGGCATTACAGCGCTATGGTAATGACTTAATTGTTGATTAAAGGTAGGAACAACATTAAATGAATTGCTATTCATGTTCACAATATTTGTATAAGGTTTAGGCAAACCATATTGAAACACTCCTGAAAAAGCTGATAATACTATTGAATTATTTTCTACTTGCGGAACCAAATTATAATCGCGCCTGTGCAAATTAATTGTATCAGTTACCGCCGCGTAATTGCTAATTGCTAGGTTAATGCCGTCATCAATAATTTCAAAACTTCTAATTTGATTGGTATATTTTTGTTTATAAAACCCTGCTGTATCATTTCTACTATATGTACCATCAAAGTCATGACCCATTGGCAAAATATATTTTGTTCCAATTTTTTTTAGGTGTGTCCCACAAACTTTTAATCTGCTATCTGTAATTTGTCTAAAGCAAGCTGCTAAACCTGTTCCGCTTGTTACTGCCGATTCTAACATTGTTAAGTTAATAGCAGTAAGGGTTTTAAAAGTTACAAAAACACTGGTATCACTTCTCCATCCGTAACCTCCAATCATATATAAAGTATTACCATCTTGATAATATTCCATATTGCTACTTGTGATGGCTTCTCTAATATCATTTGATAATGAGGATGTGCTCACCGACCACTTCTGAGTAAAATTTGAATTTAAAATAAAAATTGAGTCATTCACAGCATCTAGCGGAAAACCAAATGCAGATGTAAATCCGTGCAGCCCGTTTATTCTGCCGCCAATAAAAACATGTTTATTATTCACTTTTCCATGAGCAAATGAATGAACTCTAGGAAATTTAGTACCTAATTGTTCTATGACTGAAACAGAAAACTGTTCTTGTGCAAAAACAGTAGAGTAAATAAATAAAAAAAAGAATAAAATCTTTCTCATAATTCTGAAGTGTAATAGTTAGAGTAATAATGTAATAAAATTAAATAATTGTAAGGTGTTATTAAAGTTCAAATATGAGGATTTTTTGCAAGAGTAACACATTAAATTGCAAATTTCATTTCTCACGTAGTTTAGCGCCTGTGGTGCTTACTAAAATTATTATGCGCCTTTGGTGTAAAATAACTTTAATATAAACCTTTAGAACATAACTAAATGATTAAAGGTATATAGAATACTAAATAAGAACAAACCAACTATAATAATATTGGTTTGTTAGCATAAAATATTTGTGCTCGGTTCTCTGCCGAGAAAACTTTTTCATTAGCTTCTTTTCAAACAATAACAAATTTCAAAAATTATTAAACCCCAGACTACTCATTAGTGGTTTTACATAAAATATCAAAGCCCGTTAGCAACATCTCAATTTGTTTAAAATTTTCATATAGTTATTTTAGCAAAAAAAATGAAGAAATTAATTGCTTCCTTTATTTTATTAAATATTTCTTTTGCTCAATATACTACTGCACAAAACAGAACCATTGATTCCTTATCTGCACTATTAAAAGTACTTAGAAACGACACTGCAACCGTAAATAGATTAAATGCTATTTCATGGGAATACAGAATCGGAAACCCAGATACGGCATTATACTTTGCAACAAAAGCAAATACAATTGCTACTAAAATAAATTATCCATTTGGTGTTGCCGATGCACAATTGAGAATAGGTGGAGCATTGTTGAATTTAGGTGAAAATGAGAAAGCTCTTTCTACTTTTAATGCTACACTTATTCTTTTAGATAATCTCTTATCTCGGAACATTTCTTCGGAAAGAAAAAAACTAATTAAAACCAAATCGCTAACACTTAATGAAATTGGCTGGGTATTTATTAATACACAAAAATATGATTTAGCTCTGCCACAACTGCTCGCTTCCTTAAAATTTAGTCAAAGCATTAGCGACAAAAAAAGAATGTCTTATAACAGTCATACTATTGGATTTGTCTACTTTAACTTATCAAATTATCGCGAGGCACTTAACTATTTATTTAAAGCAATAAAACTAAAACAAGAATTAAATGATGAAAAAACAATTGCCTTAACTTATAACTTAATTGGCAATGTTTATGAAAAGCAAGGAAGATTTTCGGATGCTTTAAAAATAAATTTTCAATCTTTGAAGCTTTGCGAAAAAAGAAATGATAGTATAGAAAAGTCCGGCTGCTATACTAACATTGGAATCATTTATGAAACTCAAAAAAATTATACTGAAGCTTTAAAATATCATCAAAAATCACTTCAATTAAGACTATTATTGAATCTTGAAAAAAAACTTGCCGCATCTTATCAAAATATTGGCAATGTTTATCTTGAAAAAGGAAATTATGATAGTGCAATTGAATACTATCAAATTG
>JBEIDK010000002.1:0-71774 GCA_040383485.1 Flavobacteriales bacterium | reverse complement strand
TATATTATTTTTGCTGTATTTTTCATTTTGCTTATCGTTGTTATTCTACAATCCATTTTACTTGTGCTGTTTTTCCTGCTGTGGTAACTGTTATCAGATAAACCCCTTGGCTCAATGCTGCTGTTGGTGTTACCTGAGTGGCGTTACCTTGACTCATTACCGTTACCGGAATGTTTTGTCCTACAACATTGTATACTGAAACTGTTGCTTCTGTAATGCCATCTAAATAGAAACTAGCACCCGCTTTTGCTGGATTTGGATATAATTTGATGTTGTTTGCAAAATCGTCTGTTGATAATGTCGTGTTTTGGAATACAATTTTAAAACGATCTTCACCGTAAGAAGCAACATTGCTTGTGGTGCTAAAGTTTGCTAAATAACCTTCTGAAGTACTGATTTGCGTTTGTGTATTTAAGAAATTATCAACTAAATACGGTGTTAAATCAGCATCAAAATTAGTGGTATTAATTTTGAACGTATAATTTTTATTAGCTCCTAAACGAATTGTTTTCATTACTAATTCATCTGATGAAGTTGCTGGTGCTGCTGCTTCAATGGCTAGTTTGATATTGTTTCTAAACCAAGCGATGTTTTCACCTGCCGCTTCTAATTTTGCAGCATCACCAAGTCCTAATTCATTTGTGTAATCTGCACTAAAAACCGCTTTCATAGCATCAATAGGATACCCGCCAATTGCCAATTCATTAGGATCATACAAAGATACTGTTAAGGTAGTAGGGTTTGCTGTTCTAAATACATTGGCATTCGTAGTAGCTTTGTGTGCTTCTTGGAAGGTTAATGCACCAGCAGTGCCTGAAACTGTATTCTTTACGAAAAAGGCTTGACCTGGCTGTATGAATTGGCCCACATTTGATGAACCAACACCTCCATCTACGCTGTTAACTGTACCGTTAAAGGACACATAACGTCCTCTTTGTGCTGTTGTACCCATATTAGGATCCCAAGCCCAGTACGTAGCGTCGATACCTGATTTTGTTACCGCATTCCAATCTACTGCACTTTGGTATGGGTTACCTATTAAGCTGTAATCTGCTGTAGTGGTGTTTGATGTATTATTAATTGATGGAGTACTGCTTGAATTTAAAGTTACTGCTCCTGTTCTTAGGGTTCCAGTAGCACTTAGTGTTACAGCTGTATTCATACTATCAGCTGAAGCAGCTGTAATATTTGAAGCGGTTCTATCTCCTCTAACCAACATTCTATATCCTACCCCTGCCGTTAAATTTGTTGCATTGGTGTTGGCAATAGCTATCCAACCGCTTACCCCCTGTGCCGCTTGGTTGTTATACGTAAACATCGAAGGATTATTGGTTTCAGTAGCGTCAAAGCCTAAACCAGTTGTACCTAAACCACCCGTAATATGGGTTTGTCCTTGCCAGTTGCCTGAAATAAAGTTGGTAGTTGTAACCGCTGGGCTTAATAACCTGAATGCGCGTTTGCCAGATGGGATGAAACGCTCTACGGTGACATTTGAAGCACCAGTTAGTGTTCCTGTTAATGAGCCTAACATAGCCGTACCTGTAGCATCTGATTTAAAGATTACTGGTCTTGCGCCAAAATTAGCAGTTCCTGCAATGGTTAACACTTTACCAGGTGCAACAGTTAAACTTCCCGTACCTGATAAGGTTAAACTTTTTCCAGCTGGAATAGTTATGTCTACATCTAATACGGGAGGTGTCGTTCCGTTAGAAGAAATTAATACATCATCGGTAGCAGTTGGTACGGTATTTAACGACCAGTTACTAGCCGTATTCCAAGAACTACTAGTTGTTCCTGTCCAGGTGTTAGCTACAGAAGGAGAACCGTATGTGAAAAAACCTGTGTAAGATGCTGCTGGAATAGCCGTTGCAGTTCTAATAGAAGCCCCTGCAGCTACTGTGGATACTGGCGCAATTGCATTATAAAAACCAGCTGCTGAAGCAGATTGAGCAATAACATTACCCGTTGCAATTTGGGCATCATTTAAACCTATAAAACAACTTGTTAAATTAGAAGAGCCAGAAGTAGTTACTAATGCTTCCCAACGATCATTAGATAATGGTGAAGCCATGCCAATTCCTGCAGAACCACTATTTGAATTAAACGCTTGACCTCGCATCACAACTGGACCCGCACCATTAACTGGATCAATATGAATGGGTAAATAATTTGTACCATCTCCTACTGGAAACAATGTTGTGGCGTCATATGAGGCGGTGGAAGTACTACTTGTAGCAAAAGTTCGTGCAAAAGGACCCGCAATTTGACCTGCTGTATAAGATAATGTACCAGCAGCTGTTGATGTTCCTAATGTTAAAAGATTGGTAGCTGTTGTATTAATTTTACCAGCGGTCATGGTTAATGTTCCGCTAATACTTAATGGTATTGAAATTGTAACACCTGTTGCGTTAGAATTATTAATTGATAACGAATTTAAATTAGCTGTTGGTGAAGTAGCAAGGTTTTGATATGTGCCACTTCCACCAATAGTTTGAGCGAGAGTAGATGGACCAAATGTAAGTAGACTACTCGTATTTGAAGCTACAATACCTGTAATAATACTAGCGGTATTTATAAATGTACCACCAGAATTAACAGTTACATTTCCAGCTACAATCAATGAAGGTGTTGAGTTTAAATTTAATGTTGAACCCGTTGTAACTGTCACGTCACCTATAGCTGCTAATGATTGTGCGATAGTTACAGATCTATTAATTCCTGAACCACCATTTATTATAATATTTCCAAAAGATAAATATGCAGTCCCGGTCCATGGATCTACTCTAAATCCTGCTACATTACCTCCAGCATCAGTTGAAATACCATCACCTAAACGTAAGGTATGATTAATTGTAGAAGTCTGGCCTCCAGCAGTTGAATTACTATATCCAATAGCAAGCGTTGATGTAGCATTTGCGTGAGGGTCTACTACGGTTAATGTACCACCGGTAAGATTAATTCCTGAATTCAATTGATTAAATTGAAGTAAAGCAGTTCCAGAAGCAACTGAATTAGTAGCATTTCCTGCAGCATTTCCATCAATATTAATATTACCTCCACTTTGGTTAAAAGTTGAACCTAGATTAGAAACTATATTCCCATTTACATTCAACGTACCACCACTTACTGTTAAAGTACCATTATTTGTAAGTGGTGTATTATTTAGTGTACATCCTACAGTTAAATCACCTGAAGCAACCGATAGTGTACCTCCTGGATTTACTGTAAGATTTCGGGAAACGTTAGAAGCAGAGTTAACGCTTACATTGTGTCCATTCATAATTGTCACATTACCCGTACAAGTTGGTACTGAACCAACATCCCAAGTAGCTGGATTATTCCAGTCACCTGAAGCAACTGAACTAAATACCGTTTGAATGTCTGCATTACCCGCACCTATATAATGTGTATTAGCTATATCAGTAAGTGATAATCCTGTTCTATTTGCTTGAAAATTTGGAGTAGTTCCTGTACCAGCAGCATGAACCCCAGCCGCGACATTTGCTTGCATTAATCGAAGATTAGCCACAGTTGGTGTAGCACATGCTCCTGCACCTGTCAAACGCATACCCAAAGTACCCGATGTGGCTATTCCATTTCCAGTAGTTACTGTCCATGATGCATTAGTTCTTGTATCTACGTTGTAACCCGCATCCGTAAAAGAAGTAAGCGTTGAAAGTCCCGCAACATCAGTGTGGCCAATTGTTATAGTACCGCCTGAACTTAATACTGTAGCTGTACTAAAGAAAACTCCGACATTACGATTATTTAAATTAGATGCTAAAGGATAAAAACCTATCCCTGAAGTTGGCGCTGAAGTAGGCAAACCTGAGGTACCAAACCATCTTGTTAAGGTTCCTGAAGTTACACGAATTGCCCCAGCTGTATAAGACAAAGTGCCTAATGCAGAAGTTGATGTCCCTAACGTAAGATTATTTGACGAAATATTAATATCTCCACTTGTCATCGTAAGCGTACCATTTACTGTCCTATCAAAAGGTATAGTAACAACATTGTTGGGAGAAGTGGAAGTATTGTTGATAGTTAGATTATTAGGACCATTAGACCACGGAAACTCATTGGCAGTAACCGTTTGCGCCCCTGAAGATGCGTCATAAGTTAAAGTTGTGTTGCCAGTGTATGTTAAGGTACCCCCACTGATTGGAGTAGCCGCCGTAGATGAAATCCTCAGACCGGCACCAGTTGTAATTGCCATTGTTCCAGATAAAGTAATTCCAGCATTATTATTGATTCTATAGTTAATTGTATTTGAGATTGTGCCACCAAGAGTTACGGACTGGGCCAAGACACCATTAAACTCGATATTTCCCGAGCCAGTACCTGTTTCAGTAATAGTTCCTCCTGATTGATTAAAAGTACCAGAAACCCTAATTATAGACGAACCTGTTGATGAACTACAATCGATTGTTCCTCCCGTCTGAATGAAATTATTTGTGGCTATAACTCCATTTAATGAAGCACCTAATCTTAGAGAGCCAGTGTTAGTGGATGTCATGGTGAAAGTTCCTGCGCAAGTTATGCTATTACCACCCAAAGAAATATTTCCGGTTTGTGCTGTGCAATTCCATGTTAGGTTACCAAAAGTTTGACCAATTAATCCTGTTGGAAGCGAAGTATTACTAGTAAACGAATTAATGTTGAGATTAGATGTAGCTGCCCAAGTAGCTGTAGGGATTGTACCGGAAACCGTTGTATAGTTGTGCTCATAAGTTCCATTAATTACAAGAGTAGAAGTAGTACCAGTTACAGTTGCGGCAACAGAACCACCTGCAGCAAGAGTTCCTGCAGAAGTTATTGTGGTAACACTATTTGCAAAAGTTATTCCATTGGCAGGTGTACCTGTATTTGATATTTCCAATCTTCCTCCAATTGTATTAACTGCACCTGAAGAAAAAGCTATTGTAAGTGCCGCAGTAGTTCCATTAGACATTAATGTACTCCCAGAAGGAATTGTAAGCCCACCCGAAGTTAAGGTGGCTGTCGAAGCTGCCTGAAAATTTGCTGTTGTATTATTAGAAAATACAATATTACCAACTGTTTGAGTAGGAATACTTGTAACAATAGAACTACCACCATTACTAAAATTTAAAATATCTGTAGCGTCTGGAGTTGTTCTATCAGGTGACCAACTTGTAGGTGTTACCCAAGAAGCAGTACCAGAAGTGGCTATCCAAGTATAAGTTGTAGGAGCATTTGTTGATTGAGAGGCCGATGCAGGAGCACTCTCTACTCCTTCGCTCACAGCTACTACTCTATACGTGTAGCTTGTGCTTGGAGATAAACCAGTTACAACAAGTGTATTGGTGCCTAATGCTACATTTGTACTTACAGGATAAGTAATTCCCCCATCAGCAGAACGTTGCACCACATATCGTACAATTCCTGTAGTAGGCGTAGCAGCTGTCCAGTTCAGTGTCATAGATGAAGCAGATACATTAGTAAAAGTAAGATTAGTAGGCCCAGATACCGGTATAGGTGGAGTAAAAGTAAACATTCTATTAGCTAAATTTGCAATTGCTACACTTGCTGCAAAATTATTATCAATTGGTGAAGTAGCTGTAGTATTTATTGTTGGAGTTGTACCAACCGTAATAAAAGCTGATGTATTTGATGTACTTCCTGAACTGTGAAAAATAGATCTCGACCTAGTACTAGAAGCTGAATTCACAATATTACCATAAATAAACTCAAACACTCCAGTCCCCTCATAAAGCACCAATTGCATATTACCAGAATTTACATCTGTAAGACTTACATAAAATTTATTCCATTCAATAATCAATTTTCTGTTTGGTGCTGAACCTGTAACCAAATAAGACATTCCATTTCCTACTTGATTATCACCAGCCATTGGTGCAATTGTAACTGTAGCTGAAGAATATGATGAAATAGCTGAACCACTTATTGCAGTCGCGCCACTTGATGTATGAAGTCTAGCTTGTCCGTTACTGTTTACACTTATGTGAGAATAACTTGTTCCCATATAGATGAAGTTAAAACCAATAGGGAATACTGTGCTGCCAAGATCATCTTGAATGCCATTCATAATACTAGTACTACCTGTCATATTGTTAAGTGTGCTTGTTCCAACTGTGAAGTTGTAATTTGCAGTACTCTGCCCCCATCCCATACCTGAAAAAAGTAAAATGAGCAAACAAGTAAGGTAGTTGGTTTGGTTTTTACAACTTAAAAGATAGTTTTTTAAGCTAACTGCCAATTTTGTATTGGCTTTTTGTGTAATTAATTTTGTCATAAATGTAATTTTTCTTTAAAAAATGTAGAGGAATTCTAAATTTTATTCATGTTATTTTACAATGTTACAAAATGTTAACTTTATTTTTGTATTATTTTCGATAAAAAGTTAAATTAATCGATGAAAAATTAATGAGTCAATGTGGCAATTAGACAATGAGTCAATTTGTCAATGTGACAATTAGATAATGTGGCAATTAGACAATGAGTCAATGTGACAATGTAGCAATGGGGTGTTATGAACTTTTACTCCCTTTACCTATTACCTATTACCTATCACCCATAAAAGAATCTACATCAAAATGTATAGGAACTAGGGTGTAAAAAAGAATTTGTAAGTCCATTACCAATGTGCGGTTTTGGGCATACCATTTATTAATTCTTACTTTATCGGGCCAGATGACCTCATCGTTGTAGTGTTGGGGATTGGGTTGCAGGGCTAAAAGCTGTTCTTCGTTACGGTATTTTAAGGAAGCTAAGCCGGTGATGCCCGGTTTTAACGTTAAAATAATACGGTCTTCGCCTTGCAGTAAATCGGCATATCCAGACACATCGGGGCGCGGACCCACTAAGGTCATTTCGCCTTTTAAGATGTTAAGGAATTGAGGCATTTCGTCTAATTTAGAAGTGCGTAACAACTTACCCCATACCGATATTTTACAGGTTTGTAAGTGTAACGTTCTCAATTTATAAATTAGAAATGGCTTACCATATTGTCCTATGCGTTCTTGTTTAAAAAAACCATTAGACTGGGTATCTATTGCGGTTATGAAAACTAACACTAGTATACCTACTAAACCTCCAACCAATAGTTCCATATCCTTTTTGCCTTGCTATTCTTGTGGGTTTTGAATAAATTCGGGCACTAATTCGGTAAATGCTTCAATTAAAGCGGCTTTGTTCTCAAAAGTATTGTTGTTTAACTTCATTAAAAACTCTTGCACTTTTTCATAACAATACACGGGGTCTTGCGCTATAAGTATTTTTGGATGATAGGTAGGCAAGGTTTTAGATGAATCTGCCAATACCTCTTCATATAATTTTTCTCCAGGCCGTAAACCCGTGTAAACGATGTCAATATCTGTATACGGTTCTTTTCCGCTTAAGCGAATCATTTTCTCGGCTAAATCTTTAATGAAAATAGGTTTACCCATATCAAAAATATAAATCTCTCCACCTGCACCCATGGTTCCAGCTTCTAATACTAATTTACAAGCTTCAGGAATGGTCATAAAGAAACGGTTAATTTCTGGATGAGTAACCGTTATGGGACCTCCCTCTTTTATTTGTTTTTCAAATAAATTAACTACCGAACCATTAGAACCTAACACATTACCAAAACGAGTGGTAATTACTTGCATTTTTTGTGATCCTCTTTGGGTATTAAATCGGGCTTGTACCATGATTTCTGCAATTCGTTTAGAAGCGCCCATGATATTGGTAGGATTGACTGCTTTGTCTGTTGAAACAAAAACAAAACGTTGCGTTCCAGATGCTATTGCCGTATCTAATACATTCTTCGTACCAAATATATTTACTTTAACCGCCTGCATGAAATTAGTTTCTAATACTGGCACGTGCTTGTAAGCCGCCGCATGGAAGACAATTTGTGGTTTAAATTTTTGGAATAATTGCGCTACTTCAGCTGCATTAGTGACATCCACTAATTCATAATGACAAGGAATTTCTGGAAATGCTGCCGACATATTCAATTGAATGGAATTCAAAGGTGTTTCGGCTTGATCTACAATTACAATTTGTTCAGGATTAAACTGGGCTAATTGATTTACAATTTCACTTCCAATAGAACCTGCGCCACCAGTTACTAGAATTGTTTTTGCTGTAAATGCATTAATTACATTTGGATTATCGATACTAATGGTTTCTCGAAACATTAATTCTTCGATGGTATATTTTTTTAATGACTTTACAGTATTAACCCCTGTATCAAATCCACTGACTAATTTAGGATTATAAACATTGATTTTGTATCGTAAACAATCTTCTAACAAATCTAATTCTTCTCTCTCAGGCAAGAAATTTTTAATCAATACTACGTGCTTTATTTTGTTATAACGCAAAATAGCTATGATCGAATTGGTTTTTGCAATTACTGGAATCCCCAATACCTTTTTATCGTTTAGGAATTTATTTTTATCAATAAAAAATTGTAATTTATATTGTGAATTGTCATTTACAAATGCCTCGGCTAACGCTATAGTGGTACTATTTACCCCAATAATCACTAGGTTTTCTGCTTTGGGTTTTTCTTCACTTCCTGCAAAATATTTAAATAACGTTTTGATGAAAATTCGAAAAGAAATTAACGCAAATAATATAATTAGTGAATAGAAAAACACCGTCATTAAAACGAATATGTGCTTGTCTTGTAGGATATAGTGTAAAGTATCTATAGCTACTACTGTGATGAAAGCCGAAGCAATTGCTTTGGATAGCCGTGTAGCGTCTTTTAGGCTTGAATAACGAATAATTCCTGTATAGGTTTTAAACAAAAGAAAATAAAAAAATACTACTCCTAAAAATAATGAAAACCTAATGCTTGCAGGATAGGTATCATAAAAAACAACACCAATTAACTTAAATGTAATATAGGTAAATAAGGATACAGAAGTAGTTATGAAAATATCTATAAATAAAATAGCCCAACTGGGAAGAAAACTTAGTTTTTTTAAATTGATGTATTTTTTTAATAATTTTTGCATTTTGGCCTTATAATGGGGACAACAAAGCTATACATTTTTTCTGAATTTTCGAACGAATAACTGCATTTTTTTGAATACAATCCAATCATAATTAACTTTCATTAGCGATAAATTAGCTATATTTGCATAAAATTTTCTCTATGAAACGCTTTTTTTTGGTTTTATTCATTGGTTTTATTACACTAACCTTTGGTCAAAATCGATTTCATATTAATGCTGCTACTACCCTACTTGGATTTCCCTCTTTAGGCTATGAAACGCCTATAAATAGGCACTTCTCTTTTCATGTTGATGCTATTGGCTCTGTTTTTAATAGCTACAACGACAAGCCATTACGTTTTTTAATCGTTACTCCTGAACTGCGTTACTATCCAAAAAATGACCACAAAGGATTTTATGTTGGGGCGCATCTTGGAGGGAGTACTTTTGAATTGCAAAAATATGGTTACGAAGACACAAATTACTATCAAAAAGGATATAATTACATGGCTGGTGCTAGTATTGGTTATGTCTATTTTGTTTCTGAAAAAATGGCACTAGAAGCTTTTGTAGGTGGTGGAACGGTGCAAAGTTTTTACAAAGGATATGATGCTACTACTGGAGAACGCTATGAAAGGGCTCAAAAATTTAATAAAAGTGGGGAATGGTTGCCTTATCGTGGCGGAATTTCAGTGATTTTACAGCTTTAGTAGCGAGGTTTGGTTTTAAGTTTCAGGTTTCAAGTTTCAGGTTTCAAGTTTCAAGTTTCAAGTTTCAAGTTTCAAGTTTAGCTTCGCTCCTTTCGGATGTGCCTTGGGTCAAATCTTCAAATTGGTTTATTTGCTAATTTTAACCATTTAAGTCATGTAAGGTAATGTAATGAAGTAGCTGTGCTTAGTTTAAGGACATGTAAGTTACTCTTAACTCATTACTCTTAACTCATTACTCTTTTTGTAACACAATGTTTCGCAACGTTTTCACGAAGCTTCACAATGTTTTATTTTTATTGACTCATTGGCTAATTTTTAACATATAAGTCATATAAGGTAATAATAAGTAAGGCGCTGCACTTTTTTGAGTACAAGTAAGTTTTGAAATTTTCACTCATTACTCCTAACTCATTACTCCTAACTCATTACTCTTAACTCATTACTCTTTTTGCAACACAATGTTTCGCAACGTTTTCACGAAGTTTCACTATGTTTTATTTTTACATTGACTCATTGGCTAATTTTTTACATATAAGTCATGTAAGGTAATGTATGAAAGGCGCTTTGCTTGGTTTAAAGACATGTAAGTTTTACTTTTCTTAAATGATTTACTACAATTCTGAGTGAATTTACAGTTAACGCATAAAAAAAGGAGTCTAAAAAAACTCCTTCACTTTTTATACTATAGAACAAAATTTACTTCACCAACGATTTCAAATATTGTCCGTAACCCGATTTTTCTAAAATTGTGGCTTGTTCCAGTAATTGTTCATTGGTAATAAAGCCTTTGCGCCAAGCAATTTCTTCGATACAACCAATTTTTAATCCTTGACGTTCTTCAATTACTTGTACAAATTGCCCTGCTTGCATCAAACTATTAAAAGTACCAGTATCTAGCCAAGCTGTTCCTCTATTAAGCACGCCTACTTTTAAGTTACCTTGCTTTAAATATACTTTATTTACATCGGTGATTTCATATTCGCCACGGGCCGATGGTTGAATATTTTTTGCAATGTTTACTACTGAATTATCATAAAAATACAATCCAGGTACCGCATAATTTGATTTAGGTTCGGTTGGTTTTTCTTCAATTGAAACGGCATTGAATTGGCCATCAAATTCCACCACACCGTAACGCTCAGGATCGGAAACGTGGTAAGCAAATACTACTCCACCTTCTGGATTTTGATTAGAAACCAACAAATCTTGTAAGTTTGTACCAAAGAAAATATTATCACCTAAAATTAAAGCTACAGAATCGTTTCCTATAAATTCCTCTCCAATTACAAAGGCCTGCGCCAATCCGTTAGGAACTGCTTGTTCGGCATACGAAAAAGTACAACCAATATTGCTACCATCTCCTAACAAACGTTTAAAATGGGGTAAATCATGTGGTGTAGAAATAATTAAAATTTCTTGAATGCCTGCCATCATCAATACCGATAAAGGATAGTAAATCATCGGTTTATCGTATACTGGCATTAATTGTTTACTCACCGCTAAGGTAAGTGGATGTAATCTTGTTCCGGATCCACCGGCTAATATAATTCCTTTCATGTGTTCTAATTTTACGAATTTCGCTAATTTCGCGAATTTGGCGAATTTATCTATTTTTTGAGTTTACTATTCTTTTATAAGTTAAGGATGGTGTGCCAAAATTAATCAACATTCCCAACTCCATATTTGAGCATTTTAAATAATTCTGCAGTTGCGCATAAAACACCGAAGGCATCTGATGAACTGCTTTTAATTCAACAATAATTTTATCATAACAAATAAAATCTGCCCTGTATTGCTTTTTCAATTTTTCACCTTCATAATACAAATCTAATTTCACTTGTCGTTGGTAAGGAATTTTTTGGACTTGAAACTCTTTTTCTAAAACCTCTTCATACACTGCTTCCAAAAATCCCGGTCCCAAGGCACAATGCACTTTCATACAAGCACCAACAATAGCATAGCTTTCGTCTTTATAAATTATTTTGTAGGGGTCATTCATTTTCAATTTGTTTAATTCGCGTAATTCGTGTTAATTCGAATATTGCTTCTCATAATAACTCGCATAGGCTCCTGAAGTCACATTATCCAACCATTTTTGATTGTCTAAGTACCAGTTTACAGTACGTTCTAGACCTTCTTCAAAGGTTACTGAAGGCTTCCAACCTAATTCTGTATTGATTTTAGTGGCATCAATAGCATAACGTAAATCGTGACCGGGACGGTCTTTCACATAGGTAATCAATTGCGCAGAAGTTCCGGCTGCACGACCTAACTTTTCGTCCATTATTTGACACAATAATTTTACTAAATCAATGTTTTGCCATTCGTTAAAACCTCCAATATTGTAAGTATCATGATTTTTTCCTTCATGAAAAACCAAATCAATGGCTACGGCATGATCCTCAACAAACAACCAATCGCGGGTGTATTTTCCATCGCCATACACCGGTAATGGTTTATTATTGATTATATTATTGATGAACAAAGGAATCAACTTTTCTGGAAAATGAAACGGGCCGTAATTGTTTGAACAATTTGTAATTACATAGGGCAAACCATAGGTTTCACCATAGGCACGTACAAAATGATCTGAACTTGCTTTGGAAGCCGAATAAGGTGAATTAGGATCATAGGCTGTTGTTTCGGTAAACAAACCCTCTGTACCTAAACTTCCATACACCTCATCGGTACTGATGTGGTAAAAACGTTTTCCTTCAAAATTGTCTTTCCAAATCGTTTTAGCGGCATTCAATAAATTCATGGTACCTATTACATTGGTTTTCACAAACGCCAACGGATCAGTAATGGAGCGATCCACGTGTGATTCGGCTGCTAGATGCAACACCCCATCAAACTGATGTTCTGCAAATAAGGCGTCGATAAAAGGAGCATCAACAATATTACCTTTCACAAAGGTATAATTAGGTGCTTTTTCAATATCAGCGATATTTTCTAAATTCCCGGCATAGGTCAAGGCATCTAAATTATAGATGTGGTAATTAGGATACTGATTCACAAATCGTCTCACCACATGAGATCCAATAAATCCGGCGCCACCGGTGATTAGTATTTTTTTCATTTTTATTTTATTAATTTTTCTAATTTCACGAATTAACGCGAATTAACTTCATGCATTTCTGCAAACTCTCACGATATTCGGGCACTTCTACGGCAAAGGTAGTTGCAATTTTTGATTTGTCCAACAAGGAATATTTTGGTCTGCGAGCAGGCGTTGGATAATCGATACTCGGAATGCCCGTTATTTCGCATTGAAAACCTCCTATTTCTTGAATGGCTAAAGCGAATTCGTACCAACTGATTTCTCCTTCATTGGAATAATGATAAATTCCCGCTTGCCAATTCGGATGCGAAATAATGGTTAGAATAGCCTTTGCCAAATCAGCAGCATAAGTGGGACTTCCTATTTGATCGTTCACGACATTCAGGCTGTCACGTTCCTGCATAAATTTACTCATGGTTTTGACAAAATTGGTACCAAATTTAGAATACACCCACGATGTTCTTATGATAATGGCATTAGGGTTTTCACGAAGACAGGCGTGCTCTCCAGCTAATTTAGTTTGTCCATAGACATTGATTGGTCCAGTTGAGGCCTCTTCCGTCAGAGCTATATTTGATTTTCCGTCAAATACATAATCGGTTGATATGTGTATTAATTGACATCCATTAGAATGACTCCATTGTGCCAAAACCGCCACCGCTTTATGATTTAAAATATCTGCTAATTCGGTTTCTGTTTCTGCTTTATCTACTGCGGTATAAGCGGCACAATTGATGATGATTTGGGGTTGTATTTCATCTAATACTTGGGAAATCGCCTTCAAATCACTCAAATCCAAAACCGAACGATCGGCAAATACCCAATCCAATTGGGAATAGCGAGGTGCCAATACCTTCAATTCACTTCCTACTTGGCCTGTTGCGCCTGTTACTAGTATTTTTTTCATTTTTTTTGCCGCGAAGTCGCTAGGGCGCAAAGTTTATTTGTTATATGTAATTGTTAACGCTTTACTCTTTTTGTATCACAACGTTTGCAAAGTTAACAATAAGTTGCACATTTTTTTTATTGGCAATTGACTCCTAGTTATATTTATTAACATATAAGTCATATAAGGTAATATTAAAAAGGCGCTTCACTAGGTATAAGTACATATAAGTTTAGAATTTTATCTCTTAACTCACAATCCCTAACGCTAAACTCTTTTTGTATCACAACGTTTCACAATGTTTTCACTAAGTTTCACAATGCTTTAGTATTGGCTATTGACTAGTGGCACATCGGCTGATTGACAAATTGCCTCATTGGCTAATTAAAATCCACTATTACAATCAGCAAAATTTGGCAACTCTATATCCTTATCTGAAACAATAGCTGTTTTTAAATCGATGCCCCAGTCAATGTTCAATGTAGGATCATCAAAACGAATACCGCCTTCACTGGCTTTGTTATAGAATTGATCGCATTTATACAACACGACAGCGGTTTCACTGATCACCGAAAAGCCGTGTGCAAAACCTTGCGGAATCAATAATTGCTTTTTGTTCTCAGCCGATAACTTAATTGCAAAATGTTGCCCGTAAGTTGGAGAGTTCTTTCTAAGATCTAAGGCTACATCCATAATTTCACCATGCAATACCCGCACTAATTTGGTTTGTGCATACGGCGGATTTTGATAATGCAAACCTCTTAATGTCCCTTGTTTGGAAAACGATTGGTTATCTTGTACAAAAGGGATGTGAATGCCTGCTTCTTGTAATTTTTGTTGATTAAACGACTCCATAAAATAGCCGCGTTCGTCTTCAAAAACAGAAGGATTGATGATGATTAGATCGTTTATGGAGGTGGTTTCTATAGTCATATTTTTTTGTTCGTGATTCGTTGTTAGTTGTTTGTGATGCGAGTTACGATTTTAGCTTTGCTACTTACGGTTTTACTTTGAAGCAAATTGGCTCGTTGCTATTTTATTTAAACATATAAGGCATATAAGAAAATATAAGAAGTCGCTTCGCTCTATTCGAGTACGTGTAAGAATAATCTATTAAACTATGTGAATAATAGTACTATTACTATATCTTACTTTTATTTTTTAAATCTATGTTTCTATGTGGTTAAAATTCATCATTCGTTATTATATATCTAAATAACATTATTGGCTCATTAACTATTTTTTTTTAACATTTAAGGTATATAATAAAGTTTAAGTGCGTTGTTATAGTACGTTAAAGTGCTTATAAGTGGATTATTATGTCCAATTTGTTTGTCACTCGGTAAACAGCTTAACCACAAAGGGCACTAGGAAGGCACCAAGAACACAAAGAGTATTGTAAAATATATAAAGTCGCTTCGCTCAATTCAAAAATAAATAAGGATAATCAATTATTACTATTTATAAAATTAAAATTTATTCCCTAATCAACTCATTGGCACATTGACTCATTGACTACCCAAACACCTGCTCAATTAGTTTTTCTATTCTATATCTATCCTTATCTGATAAATTAGACCCGGAAGGCAAACACAGGCCGTTTTCAAATAGAGTTTCGGCTACGTTGCTTCCGTAATACGGATAGTTGGAGAAAATAGGTTGCAAATGCATCGGTTTCCACAGAGGGCGTGATTCAATGTTTTCAGCGTCAAGGGCTAAGCGTAAAGTATCAGCAGTTATACCATTGGTTTTTGTGGTATCTATAGTAATGGCACTCAACCAATAATTAGCAAAATAATTATCGTCAGGAACAGAAAAAACTTCGACTCCTTCGATGGAAGCAAATATATCTACATAAAAATCGTGCATTTGTCTTCTCAAAGCAACATGTTCGTCTAAGACTTCCATTTGACCTCTACCAATACCAGCACAAATATTACTCATGCGGTAATTGTAACCAATATGGCTGTGTTGATAATGTGGTGCATTATCTCGTGATTGTGTAGCATAGAAAACGGCTTTCTCTTTTTGAGTAGCTGTTTTAGTGACAATTGCTCCTCCACCAGATGTAGTAATAATTTTGTTACCATTGAAGGAAAGCACCCCAATATCTCCAAAAGTACCGCATTTTTGTCCTTTGTAAGAACTCCCTAAAGCCTCAGCACTATCTTCTAAAATGGGTATTTGATATTTATCTGCAATAGCTCTAACGGCTTCTATTTGATAAGGTACCCCATATAAATGCACCGCAATTATGGCTTTTGGTTTTTTACCTTTTGATATACGATCTTGAATGGCTTGCTCTAAAGCATCTGGGCAAATGTTCCAAGTTTGTGCTTCACTATCTATAAAAACAGGGGTTGCTCCTAAATATAAAATGGGGTTGGCAGAAGCTGAAAAAGTCATGCTTTGACAAATAACCTCATCTCCCGCTTGTACGCCTAATAAAATCAATCCTAAATGAATGGCGGCTGTTCCTGAACTCAGAGCGCCTACGTGAGCATTATTCCCCAAATAGTGTTCTAAATCTTGTTCTAAACCATTTACATTAGGACCTAGTGGTGCCACCCAGTTGGCTTCAAACGCTTCGTGTACGTAGTTTTGCTCTGTGCCTCCCATGTGCGGTGAGGAGAGCCATATTTTATTAAACATCACATGAAATTATTTAAATTGTACCTGAATCAACATGAATATTTTGACCCGTTATTGATTCCGCAGCATCTGACAATAAAAAACATACTGTCTTGGCAACCGAATTTAATGTTGTTGGAACTTTTAACGAAGTTCTTTTAAATATTCGATCTCTTTGTTCATTCGAAAGTGTACCGCTCATTTCAGTCTCCATAAATCCGGCAACAAGACAATTACTTCTTATTTGCTTTTCACCCCATTCTCTTGCTGTGTTTTTCGAAAAAGCTTCTAAAGCACCTTTAGAGCCGGCATACATCGACAAACCTTTATAACCAGTATGAACGCTAATAGATGAAACATGAACAATACCACCTTTAGTTCGATTAAATATCATATTACGCAAAACCGCTTTTACAGCAATTAAAGGACTAAATACATTAATTTTAAACATTGATTCAAGTGAAACTACATTCATATTTGTAATAATGTCATCATATGCTACAGCTGCATTATTAACAAAACCATGAATGACAATTTTATTGTTTAGCCATTCTTTAAAAATTTTTACTTCAACCTCATTTGTAGCTATTAAGTCAAACTTATTAAAAAAAACTTTTCCACTATATTGTTCAGTTAACAAATTAAACTCCGGAGAAAGAGTTCTACTAACACCATATACATTTGCACCTTGAAGTAAAAGTTCTTTAACAATTTCCAAACCAAGTCCTCTGGAACACCCAGTAATTAAAATATTTTTATTTTGTAACATTTGATCTACTTATTTTTCCTGTTCTATTTAAATTTAATTTATCAACAAAAAATATTTTACGTGGAATTTTGAATTGTTGCAATTTTTCCCTTAAAATATCTTTGATTTTTGTCTCTTCTATTTCAATGCCCTTTTCTAAAACAATCTCAGCACATATAAGATTTCCTAATACAGAATTAGCCTTACCAAATACAAAAGCATTGTCAATTCCATCGATACACCTAAGTTCTAATTCTACTTCATGCGGGTTTACTTTATATCC
Source organism: Flavobacteriales bacterium (assembly GCA_040383485.1). Taxonomy (GTDB): domain Bacteria; phylum Bacteroidota; class Bacteroidia; order UBA4408; family UBA4408; genus JBEIDK01. Next base: position 54,480 of record JBEIDK010000002.1, on the reverse strand, counting down.
TCCAACATTTATCATTTCATTTGATTTACCAATCAATTTGAAATAATCAAGGGAATCACTTTTAAATTCGATAACATCGCCACTACAATACCAGCCTTTTTCTATCAAAAGATCCGACATTTTACCTAATAATGACTCATTAATATAAAGTACATTTTCTTTAATAACAATTTTATCCTTCAAACGCTCTGGAATATAAAAAAATTCACCATCAGAACTCAATAAGGATCCTGCCTCAGTTGATGCATAAATGTTTTTAACTTTTGCAAAAGGAAACATTCTTTTAACTATCCTGTACAAATTATCTTCCGACTTCTCACCTCCTAAAGTAACAGACTTAACACCATTAAAAATAATATCTTTACTATTTAGTAATCTGTAAAATGTTGGTGTAGCTGAAATATGAGAAATTTTATATTTTATTATTGATTCTTTAACGGTTTTTGTATCAATATTAAATAAATCAACTAAGGTGTTATTGTTAAATAATGCTTGGAAAAACACCTGAAGACCAGCCATGTGAGTAGGATTGAAAGCTAAACCCCAAATTGATGACTCAAAAATTAATCCAGTCTTAACTTCTCTTGTCAATGATCTAATAGTATGAACCACTTTTTTTGGAAGGCCTGTTGTACCAGAAGTATAAATAGTAATTTTACTTTTAGATTCAATTATTAACTGTAAATATGATTTAAAACTATCAAATCCTAAACTATCTACTGAGACAACATTTTCAATATATTTTTCTCCAATAAGCGAAATTATTTCAGTATCTGTAAAATCATTATCTAATAAAATTAAATCTTTGTTATGAATCAAAGCTTTAATCAAATTTTTAAACAAATCTAAAGTAGAAGTTTTGTAAGGGTTTGTAATAATACTTCCTGACTCGTTTAAGTAGATTACAAGCTCCTTGTAGCTAAAATATTCTGAATTGTTTTCGTTAATATAAAACATAGGAGATTTTTTGTTTAATTATTCTCCAATATATGTAATATTTCACCTACAGTTGTTACAATACCGTTTGAAAATATATCAATATCTGTTTCTTCTTCTATTCTAACAGTTAATTCAGCTAAATCAAAAGAATCCAACCCTAACCCATCTCTCAAAATTGTATCTGAATTAATGTCTGTTAAAATTGGCATGCTTTTGCCCTCTAAAACTTCATTTATTTTTAATAATAATAATTCTTTCATTTTTAATCTTTTATATAATCAATTGTTTTAAAAAATTTTGTTTTTGATAAATTTGTATAACAGCCAGCCCATGATAATCCTACTCCAAAACCACACATTATAACTTTGTCCGAAGAAAATTGTTTCCCAGATATATGACTTAAAAGTAGCGGTATTGAGCACGGTCCTGTATTTCCATAATTTTCTACACCTAAAGGCACTTTCTCAGTAATTATTTTCAATTTACGTTTTAAATATTCAACCATAAAGTTATTAGCTTGATGGAATAAAAATAAATCAACATCTGTTTTAGACCATTTTGCAATTTTTATTAAATCATCAATTAAAGTAGGTACATTATTAATTGCGAAATTAAAGATTTCGGCACCATTCATGTACAAATCATTTTCTGATCTAATATTGCCGTCTTTATCACTGATTTCATTGGAAGTTAGGCTTGAAATTGGTTTTCTAAACCCCCCTGCAGGAATAATTAATTCGGAAAATCCTGACCCCTTATTATGGATTTTAAAGCCTATATCATCAGAACCACTTTTAACAAAAGTAGCCGAACCAGCGTCACCAAAAACCATTCTTAAAGACTTATCTTTTGGATTTATTATTTTTGATGTAGTATCACCTGCTAAAACCAAAACATTTTTACATGCACCAGAATTGATTAATAACGAAGCCTGAAATAAACCTACAACATAACCGCTACATCCTAATCTGATGTCTAAGCAAAAAACATTTTCATTAAGCCCTAATCGACTTTGTAAAACATTACTTGTTTGCGGCAAACTATAATCGTTAGTCTGAGAAACAAATATTAATCCATCTATTTCGTTCTTATCTATGTCCAATTGCTTAATCAAATGTTGTGCTGCTTGAAAACATAAGTCCGAAGCTGTTGTCTCATTGTCTGCAATACGGACTTCTTTAATACCTGTAGTAGATATAATTTTCCTAACATCATCATTCCCATAAACAGAACTTAATGTTTCCAAATTCAAAACAGTCTCAGGAACAACTGTAGAAATACCAGAAATTGAAATATTTTTAAATATTTTTTCCATACTATTTACTTTTAAACATAACAAGTTCTACCACCATCTAAAATAATATCTTGGCCTGTAATCCATTTACTTGCATCTGAAAGTAAAAAAGTAATACAATAAGCGACATCATCTGGCTCACCATATCCCAAAGGGTATTTTTGTTCATCCAAAATAAGAGCATCCTTTGTTAAATGTTGTCCCTCAGCATTGTTGACCATTTCCGTCCGGACAATTCCAGGTGAAACTGTATTAACTCTAATCCTTTTATTTGCTAACTCTTTTGCGAAAACTTTTGATGTAGCTATTAAAGCTGCTTTGTTACCACAATAAATTGAACTACCAATTATACCAAAGTGAGCAGCAATTGAAGCAAGAGAAACTATTGATCCATCAGAATTAATTTTTTTCTTCTTAACTAAATTTTGAGTTAAAAACACAAAAGCATCATAATTTAAAGAACGCTCAATTTCAAGAGATTCATGATTAATAAATTGCAAAGGAATACTATTTACTACACCTGCAGAATGAACAAAACCATCAATTTTAGAAATTGTATCTATAATCATTTTTATATCATTAATATTTCTTAAATCAGCTTGTAAAGAAACCACTTTTCCTTTTCCCAAAGTTTCGAGTTCATCAAGTTTTACTCTATTTCTTCCAACTACATAAAGTGAACATCCTAAATTTATTAACAGTTGTGATGTTGCAAAACCTATACCCGATGTCGCGCCTGTAATTAAGATGTTTTTATTATTAACATCTAATTTGTTATTAAAAATCATACGCATTTATTTGTAAACAATAATGTTCTTGAAATTCTTTTATCCTAAACTCTTCTTTGTTTAGATATAAACTTTTATTACTTATTTCCAATCCTTTTTGAACATTCTGAATGATTATTTTGTCTTCATTTAGAATTTCATTTCCGAAATTAACAATATCAGAATTTAAAAAATCCTGATAATTTCTATATTCCTCAATATTTTTTATTTTACATTCAAAATAACGGGTTCGAAGATTTGTCTCGCAGAAATTATTAGGCAATGCATGGCCAATGTAAAAAGAAATTCCTTCTGTTGATGAAATGAATAAATTTGGATAAATAAATAAATGATAATATGAATCATGTTTAAATTCTCTCTTATCAAGGTAATTTAGTATTTTTTTTCTTTTGACTGAAACTTGATTATTTTCAATAGGTAAATGACCAGAGGAATTTCCGTTGAAAAATTCAAACTTCACAAAAGGCTTTAGCCCAACTCCAAGACGCTCTACCAAGGAATTTTTATGAACCGGTAAACAATGATAACATTCCAAAACATTCTCTACTAATAACTTCCAATTTGCTTTATGCAAATTACAGTCATAAGTAATTTTTACTCCTAAGGCATTTGATATTTCAATCAATTTATTATGAAATTCGCCTAATTGTTCCTCAATTGTTATTTTAGAATTTCCTACATTTACAAAAACAAACTCCCCTACAATTTGAACTTCATATTGTTCTAATAACAAATCTGATTCTTCTGGTGTTTCAAAAAAATCTTTTGCAAAAGCATTAATTGGCTTTCCTTCACTGTTATAAGTCCAATTGTGATATAAACACATTATTGGTCTCTTACCAAAATCATCCAAAAATATTTTATTTGCACGGTGTGAACATACATTTTTAAATGCACGTATACCATCTTTTCCAGCATTTGTAACGAAATAGGATTTATTACCATATTCAACAACAAAATAGCTAAATCTTTCTGAAAGTTCAGATTTCATACAAGCAAATTGCCAATTATTTTCGAAAATATCTAAAATTTCTTTGTCGAAATATTCTCTGTTAGTGTAATGAATTGGTTTTAGTTTTTGTATCATATTATACGAGAATTATTGGCGTAACAACTACATTGTTGGTTTCTATATACATGGCTCCCCAGGACAAACCGACTCCAAAACCTGAAAAAATCATTTTTAATGGCTTTTCTTTAATTTCATTTTGAATTTTATCTAGTATTGTAATTGGAATAGTAGCAGAAGCTGAATTTCCATAATCGTATAAGGAATATGGAACTTTATCTACTGGTAGTTTCAATCGCTTTCGAATCATCTCATTCAAAAACATGTTTGCCTGATGAAATACAAAATAATCTAAACTGTCAAAATCTAAATTATATTGACTAATTAAATGATTAACTGTTTTCGGGGCTGTTGATATTGCAAATGAAAACACATCCATACCTATCATAATTGTATCTATTCCCCGCAAACATACTCCTTCTCCTTTATCAACGTATTTCAATGATTCTTCAGAAAAACGATTGCGATATCCTCCATCTTTTACCATAATATTTTCAAAACCGGAACCATCATTACCTAAGTCAAATAACATATCTGATGCAGTTTTATCCAATTCAAAAGCTGTCGATGTTGCTGCATCAGAAAATAACGGCTGTGTACTTCTGTCTCTTTTTGAAGCTTGTTTAGTTAAGGTATCACCTGTTAATAAAATTCCTTTTTTTATATTATGCGCCTGCATCAAAGTAGATATCAAAAAACTCCCGTAAATATAGCCACTACATCCCAAAGGCACATCAATACATAAACATGTTTTTTCTAATCCTAAACGATCCTGTAAAATAATACTTTGTAAAGGCGAAACATATTCTGGAGTTTGGGTTATAACTATAAGAATCCCAACCTCGCTTTTGTCCCAGTTCAACAACTCTATTTGTTTGTTGAAAGCGGGTACAAATAAATCTGCAGTACAAGTATTTTCGTCGGTTACTCTTCTATAACGAACTCCAACAGTCTTTACATATTTCTCAGCATCCTCAGAATCATTGAAGATTGGATTAGTCAAATTATCTTCGGTATAAGCCGGAGCAACACCAACAATAGAACTTAATTTTACCCCTTTTACTGTAAACATTATGCAATAGCTAAATTATATAAATCCTGAATAAACACAGCATTTTTTATTTGATCACCTGATATTTTTTTACCTAAATTCATGTCAAAATGAGCAATTAATGATAATGCTGTTAATGAATCCCACTCATCTAGATCTTTAAAATTTGTTTCAAGTGTAATTAAAGAAATCTCTGTTTCCATAAACACTTCTTCTTGTAAATCTTTAATAAAATTCTCTGCTGTCATAATTATTTATTTATTTATTATTAAAATTTTTGTTTCATCGCTGGAACACCAAAATAGACTCCGTCATCTTTTATACTTTTGAACAAACAAGAATGTAAATTTATAGTATTCCCATTACCTATTGTTAAATTCTGAATAATTGACGAGTTTAAATTAAAAGTATTCAAACTTCCGATTTTCACACATCCTGAAATAGATGTTCTAGGGCCAAATAAATTAAAATCACTTATTGTTATATCATGACCAAAACCTGATGACCCGTTTAAAATATTGAAATTACCTAAAGAGATATTACAAGTCATCAAAACACCATGACCAATAATATTACCATAACCTATGCTGTTAGAAGAATCAAAATTAACCGAAGGATCAATAATATTCGGAAAAATAAAGTTAATATGCTTTAATTTTTCAACAATTGAAAAGCGAATATTATTGTCAGCTATAGCTATGCAAATATTTTTTACATCAAATTTATTATTCATAAGATCATTAAGATTTCCAATAACTTTTATCCCATAAATTATTTCGTTATTGAGTATAGAAGAATTATCATCTATAAAACCCACTACATTAAAGCTTGGGTTTATCTTATTTATAGATTTAATATGATAAGCAACCTCTTTACCCAGACCACTAGCCCCAATAATAATTATATCTTGCATATATTATTAATTTCTTCCTTTAAAAGCTTCTGCTGAAACTGAATTTTCTGAAGTTATACCTTCCCGTTTAAAAACTTTATTTATTGTTAAATATACAATTTTACAATCGAGTAAAAAAGAAACATGATTTACATACCAAACATCAAATTCAAATTTTTGTTCCCAACTAATTGCATTACGACCGTTTACTTGCGCCCAACCTGTAATTCCAGGTTTAACCTCATGCCTTCTCTTTTGAGTTTCATTATATAAAGTCAAATATTCCGGCAATAAAGGTCTTGGGCCTATTAAGCTCATTTCTCCTTTCAATACATTTATTAATTGAGGTAATTCGTCTATTGATGTTTTCCTTACAAAGTTACCAATTTTTGTTAAACGTTGCGCGTCAGAAAGTAAAATTCCATCACTATTCTTATTATCATTCATCGTTTTGAACTTAATAATTTTGAATGTTTTTTCATTTTTACCTGGACGTATTTGAAAAAAGAAAGGTTTGCCTTGATTAGCTACATACAAACCAACAAGCACAATCACGAATACAGGTAACAAAAAAAAGAAAACTACAAAAGCGATACTAAAATCAAATATACTTTTTATATATTTTTTATACATTTCTATTTTTTATTTCTAATTGGCAACATACTAAGCACAAAAAATTGTAACACTTTTTTATTGCTCCTCATTAAACTAAAATTAAATCTAAATATTACATACATTCTAGTAAAATAGTTTTTTGTATATAATCTATATATTTTTGCTTCCGTTGAATGATTTGGCAATAAAGTCTCAAAACCTTTTGCTTGATAATAAAACCAGCCATTCATTATTAATTTTAATCTTTCTTTTATTGCATAAAAAGAAAATGTATTTAATTGACCATGTACATTTGTCTGATGAATCCTATATTGCATAAAAGCCCTATCATCAATAAAAACATTTAAGCCATTTATTCTAGCAACAAAATAAATAAACCAATCGTGAGAAAAAAAGTTCCAATTTTTATATTCTACTTTATTAACTGTGTTTTTAATAACATAAATTAACTGTTTTGACATTACATATGTACAACCCGCACTTCCTCCTTCAAACAAATAATCGTATTTTTTTTGTTTAAAAGATTTTTTTATAATTGATGTGGTATTTGAACTTTCGTTCCAAAGTATCAAATTTGACATATACAAATCAGACTTTTCGTTTTTCAATGTTTTACCCGCCTCTCTTAGTTTATTAGGTAACCAAATGTCATCTTGATCTGAAAGGGCAATATAATCATGTGCGCCAATTATTTCATCATCAATCGTTTTTATTGCCTGTAAAAAATTATTTGCCGCACTTCCTGTTGGAATACTATTTTGTATAATCTTAACATTAGTGGTGCTTAAAGAAAACTTTGAAAACAACAAATCAATTGTGCCGTCATTACTGCCGTCATCAAACACCAATAAAGTTATATTTACATCTTCTTGAGTTAGAATTGAAGAGATTTGTTCCTCAATATACTTTATCCCATTAAATGAAGCGAGAATTACTAAAAAATTCATAGATGATGAGTGTCGATAAAAGTAAAAATGAAATAAGGCAATAATAGGATAATGATTAAATTTAAAACCTTTGTTATTGCTGGAAAATTGTAATTGCCTTTAAAATTATTCAATAATATTGCAAAAATAACATATGGAGAAAACCTAAATCCAATTACAGGATTAATAAAAAATGAGATATAGTATATAAGAAATGTTGTTATAATTAATGGATGTAATACTTTCTCTTTATAATTAATCCAACCAACTATAAATATCACAGAAATGAAGCAAAAATATATTTTATGAAAAACTCCAACTTCAGTCATCCCTTCTGCATAAGCGTCTGCTTTATCTAAAGAGGATTTTATCTCTTCAACGCTTTCAATAATAGGTAAAACTATAGTTATTAAAATCGGTATAACAATTACTAAAGCTGAAAATAAATATTTGTAATATCTTTTACTTTTATAGAATATTAATAACAATAGTGGCACTGAGCTTATATGCATTAATGGGGTGAAAATTATTTTATTATATTTTAAAGACCTGAAACCGTAATAAAAAAAATACGAGTAAATAAAATAAACTGGAGCATTTCTTAATACAACATAACTTGTTAGAAAATAATAAAATACAAAAATTACAACTTTTTTCCAAAGTTCAATATCTTTTCTAAAGGCTAACCAAATATAAAAATAAAGACTAATTAGTAAATTAAACCAATAAATACATTCAATGTTAATCCGTTTATTTGATGTAAATAATTCAAAAAAATTATACATTAGGTATAAATAAGGTTCCGATATTAAAAAAGAGACTAAATTTTCTGGATTTTCAAAATTATATAGCTCAAAGTAACCTACGTAATCCTTGTTTATCTCTGTAGGTATAATGGTTCTTAAAAAAACTGATAAGAAAATAAAAAAAATCACATATATTAATTTATTATGAATTTTAATGTGATTTTGGCACAGTAAATAATAATTAAAAAACAAGATTGATATTAATATTATAGTTACTATCATTTTATTAATAACAAGGTTATTACTAAAGTTATGTGTACTAATATTCTACTTGTAGTTAATAATTTAATTTCTTCCGAGCCTTCGCCTTTATCTATTGAACTCATAATTCTTGGATCAATTAGTAATACAAGTAATAAAACCCCAATCATATTCAAAATTTGACTATAAGAAGTTAATGTTAAAGCCTTTTGTGGATAAGAAAAACTCAAATAATATAAAAAAGTTATACTGTAAGAAAACATAAATCCAGAAATAAAAGTAAATGAAACAAAATAAAACTTATTAAATTTTGATTTATTAATTGTATTTGTTTCTCTAGGTTTTATTTGCTCAAGTTTTTCAAAGCTAATTTTTTTTGATTTTCCGAAAATAATATTTAAAATTTTAATTATATTTATGGAAAATCCCTGTGAAAATTTATTTGAATATAAAGGTAATAAAAATACAACCACAAATAAATGTGATAATAAAGTTATTTCCCAAACGATATTTTTATCCTTGACAGTCTCTGTATAATATGCCATTATCGGAATAAAAATTAACACAAAAGCCCGTGCTGAAAATTGAAATATGTTGATTAATGAAAATAAATATCTAACATTATTGTTATCGTGTATATTCAATTTTAAATGATACGCAAACACATCAATAAAAATGGATATTGCGTATGAAATTGAGGCAATTATAAACATAATTTATTAAATTTCATTAACCCATTTATTCGTATCCTTGTCATACGTTTTAATCACTTTAGCTGGAGATCCAACTGCAATACAAAACGCTGGAATATCTTTAGATACTACACTGGTTGAACCAATTATTGAACCTTCGCCAATTGTAACACCAGGTAAAACAGATACAAATTCACCTATCCAAACATTATTTCCAATATGTACTTCTTTAGAAAACAACTCTCTCTCAATTGGAGGAGTATTCGGGTTTGATTGATTTTCGTTAGCATAATTTCCGTGATTGTGGTCAGAAATAAAAACTTTTGAAGCAATTAATGTATTATCTCCTATAAAAACTCCTTTAGCTACTGCTATATGAACATAATCATTAAATTGTACATTGTCTCCAATTTGTAATGTTGGAGTGAAATTTTTTCTTGAAATAATATCAATTCTTAAATTTATTCCAGTTGTAAGATATTTGGCCCCTCTTATACCTTTTTTTCCTCTTATGTAAAAAGGCAGTCTGATTATTCTAGCATTTGGATAGTAAAAATACGTGAAGAATTTATCCCTAAACAGTCTAATCAATCCATATAATCCATATATTTTATAATATCTTAACATACTATTTTATTAATAAATTTACACTTTATATTAAAATCAAAAACCAATTGAGATCCAACTGATATTTCCAATTATATTTATATTATTTCAACAACCAACTCGACGATTGAATTTTATCCCCCAAACCATCTAATAATGCAATACCTAATTTTTCACAAATCGGAGCTTCGGGTATGGAGTTATTGTTTTGGTCGCCACCATTGGCAAAAGCCAGCTGGTAGTCTTTGTGCAATTGTTCGTGGATGTGTTGTATAGTTGTACAAACGGTACGGTCTTCATCAATGGAAAGAAATACCTGGTCTACGCTTTTGATATTGGACACGATAAACACACGTTCGTCTTCTAGTTGGAATTCTTTACTGCCTTTCAAGGCGCGTTGTTTGTCGTTATTGACAATTACAATAAGGTAATCGCCCAACGCTTTGGCATTGTTGAAATATTCAACATGGCCTTTGTGGATGGGGTTGAAATATCCAGAGACTATGATGGCTTTTTTCATTTTAGTTTTTTTGTTTAAGGTTTCGGGTTTCAGGTTTTGCTTCGCACTGTTTGGCTTTGCCTTGGGTAAAGTTGCAAGTTTCAAGTTTCAGGTTTGTTGTGTTCGGCTGTGCCTCGAGTCAAATTGGCACATTTCCTAATTGGCAAATTGTCATATTGTCTAATTGACTCATCGGCTAATTTTAAACCATATAAGGCATATAAGTGAGTATAAGTCTAATTGTCTTTTGACTGAGGCACTCTTTGTTGACTGAGGCACTCGAAGTCAACAATTGCATTAATACTGATGAATACTGAATCTTTAAATTGTCACATTTCCTAATCGGCACATTGACTAATCGGCTAATTGTCATATTGTCTAATTGACTCATTGGCTAATTTTTAACATATAAGTCATATAAGTTAATTGTAAGAAAGGCGCTGCGCTTAGTTTAAGTTCATTTAAGAAATATAAGTGAGTACAAGTCTAATTGTCTTTTGACTGAGGCTCTCGCTGTTGACTGAGGTTCTCGAAGGTAACAATTCCTTTTATACTATTGAATGACGAATTTTCAAATTGGCACATTGTCTAATTGACTCATTGACTAATTTTTAACATATAAGTCATATAAGGTAATATAATAAAGGCGCTGTGCTGCGGTCTGTCAATCCATTGCTGTAATTGTGTTAAATAAGAAATTCTTTGTGTCATTTTATGTTTTAAAACACAAACATATTGTTTTTTCGTATAGTTTTTATGCTTATATCTGTAAAAAGTCCTTTATATATCTTGTATAATTTTATATACTTAACCAGTTGGGTCCTTGGGTAAAGTTTCAAGTTTCAGGTTTGTTGTGTTCGGCTGTGCCTCGAGTCAAATTGGTACATTGTCTAATTGGCAAATTGACTAATTGGCACATTAAATACTTAACTCTTTAAAAATTCTTCTTACAATCAATCCTAAAACAGTTAAAAACCCAGCTAAGATGCCGCCTAAAAGGATTCCTTTTACTTTTCCGAATTTTTCTTTTGGTAAAGGTAAAATGGGTTGGTCGATGATTTGAATTAATGGGGTTTCTTTACGTAGGGTTACTTTAGCTAATTCGGCTTGTTTTACGATTTCAGTTAAAATGGCGGTGTTCGCTTGAACGTCTACTTGTCGTCTGGCTGATGGTACTCGTTTTACATTTAGCGCAGGATTCAGTCCGAATGTATTGTCGTTGGCTACGGCTACTCCGGTTATGGCACCGTTTAACTCGGCACGAATGGAATCGGTTTGACGTACTAAAATGTCCATGTTTTCTTTGGCACGTTTGCTTTTGGTTTCGATGTAAAAATCGGTAACCGTTTTGGTTAATGCTAACGTAAATTGCTGTGCAAAGTATTCGTTAGTGCCTTTTAGAGTGATGGTTCCAATGGCTACTTTTTTATCTTTTTGGTCTACTGTTAAAGCGTTTTTAGATAAATCGTTATAAATCACACCAAAAATACTGTCTTGCACTCGGGTGAATTTGGCTCTATCTGTATTTGGTAAGAATTTTATAACCTTCAACTTTGCCTTTTTTCCCCATTTCTCACGCCACTTTTTATCTTGAATGTACATTTCGGCTAAGGAAATGGTTTTGTTGTTTTGTGTTACTGGCGCTAATAAAGTTTGCTCTACCATAGCACGAGATTTAAACAATTCCATTAAATTGGCTCCCGAAAAGGCTCCACCTGAAGATCCTCCTAAATCCAATCCAAATGAACTGGCTAGTCCTAATGCTCCTCCTAAACCACTACTTGACTTTCCGTCTTCTAGTGCATAGGTAAGTGTAGCAGTATACACTGGTTTTTTATAAAAAGAATAGCCCAAACCTAATAGGGCTCCTATGATTCCTGCTAATGCAATTGTTTTCCATTGAGAAAGCAAAAAGGTATACCACTCTTTAACTTTAAGGATAAGTTCTTTTAGGGTAATTTCGTCGTTTGGTGTTTCCATATGTATTGCCGCTAAGACGCAAGGGCGCCAAGGTTTTTATTTATTGTGGTTTGTTTTTTATACTATTGAATAACAAATTTTCAAATTGACTCATCGGCTAATTGGCTAATTGACACATTGCCTACAATCTCCAATAATTTTTGAAGTCTTTTTTATTTAGGACGCCTTTGATGTCGAATAGATATACTGAGCCGTTTGATAATTTTTCGATTTCTAATGGTGTCATGTTGCGATACGCTTGATGTCCTACTGCTACAACAATACTGTCGTATTTCCCTGTTGGGTTGGGTGAAAGATTAATATTATAATGTTGTTTCAGTTCTAATGGGTCTGCATTAGGATCAATGACATCGACTGCAACAGAATAGTCTTTTAGTTCCTTTATCAAATCGATTACTTTAGAATTTCGAATGTCGGATACTTCTTCTTTAAAGGTAACTCCCATCACCAACACGCGGGATTTTCCTGGATTTTTATCTTGCTCGATCAATGTTTGAACGACTTTTTTAGCAATAAACGTGGGAATAAAATCATTTACGCGTCTTCCAGCAGCAATGACTTGCGGGTCGATTCCCAATTTTTTCGCTTTGTGCATTAAGTAAAACGGATCGACACTAATACAGTGGCCGCCCACTAAACCGGGTTGGTATTTGTGAAAATTCCATTTGGTTCCGGCAGCTTCCAAAACCGCTTGGGTATCAATATCCATTTTATCAAAAATAATCGCCAATTCATTCATTAACGAAATATTGATGTCGCGTTGCGTATTTTCAATCACTTTAGCAGCTTCTGCAACTTTGATGGAAGGTGCTTTGTGTAAACCTGCTTCAATAATAGAGCCGTATACTTCCGAAATGTGTTCCAAAGCTTCGGCACTGTTTCCAGAAACAATTTTTAATATTTTACTAACCGTTTTTACTTTATCGCCAGGCACAATGCGCTCTGGACTGTAACCGAATTGAAAATCAACCCCAGCAATTAATCCACTATATTTTTCTAAAACAGGTATGCAATCTTCTTCGGTACAACCCGGATAAACGGTTGATTCATATACAACGATATCTCCCTTTTTTAGTATTTTACCGATGCTCTTTGAGGCGCTTATTAACGGTTTTAAATTGGGTACTTTGTTTTTATCAATATCGGTTGGAACCCCAATAATGTGAAAATTGGCCTCCGTCAAAGGTTCAACTACCGAAGTAAACGTGATATTGGCATTATCAAAAGCTTCCGAACCTAATTCTTGAGAAGGATCAATACCTTGCTTCATCAGTGCAATCCGAGCTTCGTTGATATCAAAACCAATGACTTTGTATTTCTTAGCAAATTCTAGTGCTAAGGGTAGTCCTACATAGCCAAGTCCGGTTACGGATAGTATTATGTTTGTTTTTTGTTTCAAGTTTCAGGTTTCAAGTTTCAGGTTTCAGGTTTCAGGTTTTAGGTTTTGCTTCGAACTTTTTAGCTTCGCCTCGGGTCAGGTTTAAAGTTTAAACTTATCACTTTTTTTGTTTCACAGAGTTTCACTAAGGATTTGATATCAAATCTTCAAATTGGCTAATTGACACATTAACTAATTGACTAATTGACTCATCGGCTAATTGGCACATTGACTAATTGACTCATTAACTCCACGGCTTCGCCTGGTCAGTCCCATTATTTGGCTAACTATATTTAATTTATAAACCTATTTGGTTTATTTATTCTTGTTGAAAAACCAAAACACCGTCGCCTTCATAATACTTAGTAATATGAAACGTGATGGTTTTTTGGATTTCTTTTTCGATTTTTGGTTTCAATTGCGCTAAGTACAATTGATCAACTACGTCACCTTCAAGAACAACTTCTATTTGGCCGGAATCGATCCCTTTTGCGTAATCACCAATTAAATAAACACGGCTGATTGAACCAATTCTATCTACAATTGATTCAATAATATCGTCTAACCCAATGTGTTTTCTCACAATTTGTTGCAATAATGAAAAAAAAGGGTGTTGTTTGTTTGCTTTGTAAATAACTTTTGATTCTTGTTCCTTTCGTATGATAAACCCTGCATCTGACAAATTGTTTAGTTCTTTGCGGATGGCATTGGTGTTTTCGTGCATTTCAGTTGCTAATCCTCTTAAATATCCATCATTTGCGGTATTAATGAAAAACTTCACTAATAAGCGTAATCTGGTTTTTGAGGTAATTAAATTAGAAAGCATTCTATATTGTATTGAATAACAAAAGTACTCTTATTTTTTTATTTTCAAATTTTTTTTATTAGAATATAGAAAAAACAATTATAAATCTCTTTCCTTCAAATATTGATTAAAAGGTTTGATGTTTTGTTTTAATTGGTCTTTAGTTGATTGAGAAATTGAAATATGTTTCACCTTTTCATCTTTAAAAGTGACTTTTATGTAGTAACGGCGGTAGATATTTTTATTACCTAAACTAATCCATTTCAAAAAGGCAATATCATTAAATTTAATCGTTGCTTTTTTGATGAATTTCCATTCTTCTTTCGGAATAAACTCCTGAAACAATATATATATTTCTTCTGAATTCATTGTCTAAATCACTTATAATCCTCTAAATTAATCTGAAACTTCCTACAAAAATACATCCAATTTTTCATTTCAAACAAGTTCTAGTTGGTTCAATTTCACTTATTGTCGAAGTATTAATAATAATTAAAGCAAATCATTTAATCAACAATATGTATATCAGAAATTTATAGAATTAAATAGAATTAAAAATTCTAAATAAATAAATCTATATTTGCAATATTAACGACAAAATATGACACAACAAATAAAAAATAAAGTCAATCGATTACATTTTTTACACAAGTTATTACTGCAAAATTTGGTTTCATTAAAAGAAATACAAGAATACTATATGCAAATGGAAGTGTTTAAAAGTAAACGACAAATTCAAAGAGATTTAGAAGATGTTCTTCTTTTTTTACAAGTTGATGAATTTATAAACTCTCAGTTTATAGGAAAAATAAAATACTTCCATATCAATAGAAAACCATCACTTCCAAAAGAAGAAAAAAATACATATACTAGCCCATTCCCTACACAATTCTATACTCCAAAATGTAACGCCGCAGATGAAGCACACTTGGAACTCATCCAAAACGCGATACAAACTGGACATGTTATTCAAATTGGAAAACTTAAAAATGATGAAACTGGAGATAATTATTCCTTTTCTACCAAACACATTAAAATTATTCCTGTACGAATTATTAAACACCGGAATAGTTTTTTTATTGGTGGATTTAATAAGAAAGAAAATAGTATTGTTTTTTATAGTATTCGGCAGCTTGATAAGCTAAAGACGCTTGCAGAAAAATGTTCACCCGATTTGTATCAAGCCCAGTTAGGGCAAGAGTTACATTCACGATTTGGGATTACTAAAAACATCAATGCTGAAATTTACACCATCAAAATTGAAATTGCCAACGTGTTATCCGATTTCCTTGAGAATCACTTTTGGCATCCCACGCAACACTTCAGCAAAAAAAGAGGTAAAACAATCTTAACGCTTCAATGTGGCATCAATAGAGAATTGATTGGTTGGCTATTTCAATGGATGTATAACATAAAAATAATTGAGCCACTCCATTTAAGAGATTATTATGAAAAAGCATTGTTTGAAATTTCTGCTGTAAATCAAGGCAGAAGACCATTAGTATATCGAAATATCTTTTAATCAAATACGCTCTAAAGTAGTCTATTTTTCCAAAGTGAGTAAAATCCCTAACGATTCTAAAACCAATTGGACTTTAGAATTTGTAACACTTTTTATCACCCCTTCTTGCCCTTTGAAAGGTCCTGAGGGAATGGTTAGTTTATCACCTCGTTGCAAAGCTGTTTGTACTACCGAAGTATAATCTTGCGCGAGATAGTCTTTTAACATCTCAAGTTCTTCCTCTCTAATAATTGCAGGTTTTCCAAGCCAAAAAACATAGCGCACCACACCCGGTATTACAAAAACTTCATTCCGTCTAGATTCGGTAAGTTTCACAAACACATAAGAAGGCAATACGGGCGAAGTTACTTTTTTCTTTCTATCGCTCCATTGTTTTACCGCCGTAATCATTGGGCAATAGGACTCAATGCCAATAGCTTCTAATTTATCGGCAACTTTTTTTTCGTTTCGAGGTTTGGTGTAAATAGCATACCAGTTCATGTTGCAAATATACTTTATTAACCGAAATATTTTCCGTTGAGAAACTATTTATCACCCAGAAGATGTAAAAAACGGATTCAGAATACTGTGTTTGACCTTCAGAACTTTTTAGTATATTTGCAGCACAAAATTATTATTACTCAACACATGAAGCGTATTTTATTAGTTTGTATTTTTAGTCTATTTGCTACAGTATCATTTGGACAAGAATTTTTAAAAGGTAAGGATTTGAGTCAAGTCAAAGCAGCTCAATTTTCTGATGTCGAAATAGCCCAAATTGGAAAAGAACTCAAAGCCAATCAAATGACTCTAGAGCAAGCTGAACCTTTAGCCCTTGCAAAAGGGATGTCGGCATCTGAATTCGCGCTTTTAAAATCAAGAATAGAAACTATTAATCTAAATGTTACTTCAGATAAAAAGAAAAAAAAAGAAGTCGTTAAACCCATAGAAAAAGATATAGTACTCGTTAAAAATGACACTTTAAAAATATTTGGTTCTGAATTGTTTCGTTCTAAAAATTTATCCTTTGAACCCAACCAAAATATGCCTACGCCTTCTAACTATATTTTAGGTCCTGGCGATGAAGTTGAAGTCAATATTTATGGAATACAACAATTCAATTTTTCAGGAGTAATTTCTAAAAATGGTAGTTTAAATATCCCAAATGTGGGAGAAGTTACGGTAAGTGGATTACCGTTTGAAGGCGCTAAAAGTAAACTACAGAAACAAATTGGAAGAATTTATTCAACGGTGGCTTCAGGAAGCAGTAAAATTTCGGTCAGCGTTTCCAATTATCGTACAATTTTAGTAACTATTATTGGTGCACAACAATCAGGCAACTATCGTTTGAGTGCCATGAGTACCGTTTATAATGCGTTACATGTAGCGGGTGGACCAAGCGACATTGGTAGTTATCGAAAAATAGAATTAATTCGCAATAGCAAAGTAATTAGAACTATCGATTTATATCGTTTTTTAACCAAAGGTGACCAAAGCGATAATATTTCATTAACCGATAATGATGTGATTCGAATTCCTAGTTATGATGCTAGAATTACCCTTGAAGGGGAAATCAAAAGACCTGGAATTTATGAAACGGTTGCAGGTGAAAATTTGCAACAAATTATCACGTATGCTTCAGGATTTACTGATAATGCTTATAAAAATAGAATTTTGGTGAAACAAAAAACCACCAATGAATTAAAGGTAACCGATTTAAACGAAAAAACATTTGCCAATTATATGCCTAAAGCGGGCGATTTAATTAGTATTGACAAAATATTAGATCGTTATGAAAATCGAGTACAAATAAAAGGAGCGGTATATCGTCCGGGAGAGTATAGTCTTCCTGCTAACGGCACCATGACCATCAAAGATTTGATTGCTAAAGCAGATGGATTAAAAGAAAATGTGTATGTAAAGAAAGCCTCTCTTATTCGACAAAAAGAAGATTTTACCAAAGAATACCTGAACATCAATTTACAAGAGGTATTAAATGGTGATGCTTCCGCTAATCTCGTTTTGCAAAAAGAAGATGTGCTACTCATTTTTTATAATCAAGAACTTCTTGACACCTATAACATATCCATTGATGGAGAGGTACGTAAACCCGGAACTTATAATTACGCAAACGGCATGACGCTTTATGATTTATTACTTGAAGCCGAATATTTTACGGATAAGGCAGCGAGTAATGTTACCGTTTTTAGAAATAAAAAAGATACTGTTTTTAACCCTAATGATACGGAAAAAATAGTTTCATTTAATTTGAATATCGATCCTAGAAATCCAGAACAAGCCGCTAGTTTTGTTTTAGAAGCCCAGGACCATGTTGTGGTTAGACGTATCGTGACTTTTGAAACCCCACAAATGGTAACACTTGCTGGAGAAGTTTTATATCCTGGCGCTTATGCTATTGTTAAAAAAGAAGAGCGTGTTTTAGATTTTATTACACGAGCTGGCGGATTAACTGATGAAGCAGATTCTAACGCTATTAGAGTGGTTCGAAATAAATTAAATATTCCGATTGATTGGAACGCTATTTCAAAACAACCAAAAAGTACACGAAACTTGTTTTTAGAACCTAATGATTCAATTAGTATTCCTAAAAAGAAATTGACAGTAATTGTTTCTGGTAATGTAATGTTTTCAACTGAAGTACCTTATAAAAAAGGAAAAGGACTAAAATACTATTTAAAAAATTCAGGAGGCGCAAATGATAAAGGTTGGCTGAAAAAAGTGTATGTTGTGCACGCCAACGGTTCAGCAAGTACTAGTGGTTCGTTTTTAGGATTTAGAAGTTATCCAAAAGTGTTACCTGGTAGTGAGATTATTGTGCCAGAAAGGCCAGAAAGACAAAAAACAAGTACGGGAGAAATTGTTGGAATTGCTAGTGTTTTAACCAGTTTAGCTGGCGTATTATTAGCTGTTTTTAGATAAAGTATAGCTTTTCTACTACTAAGTGAAATTAAAAAGCCTGTATAAATTATACAGGCTTTTTAATTGAAGTTAATTTCCTATCGATTTATACACAAATCCGATTTTCTCTAGTGTATCTCTATCTAAAATATTTCGGCCATCAAACACAAAAGCAGGTTTTAGCATATGCTCATAAATTTTTTGCCAATCATAGGATTTGAATTCATCCCATTCGGTTAAAACAGCAATCGCGTGAGCTTCTTTACAAGCTTCATACGGATTTTCATATGCTTGGAGTTGCTTTTGATTTTCTTGAGGAGAACGAGTTGCTAAATAATCCAAATCTAACCACATTTGTGCTACTTTTACCTTGGGATCAAATACTGAAATGGTAGCTTGTTCGTTTAATAAATCATCGGCTACATATATGGCTGCTGATTCACGAGTATCGTTTGTGTCCTTTTTAAAAGCCCAACCCAAAAAAGCAATTTTCTTTCCTGCCACTGTATTGTACAAGGTAGTACTGATGTTTTTAGCAAATCGTCTTTTTTGGTGGTCGTTCATGATAATTACTTGTTCCCAATAGTTTGCTACTTCGTGAAGTCCATAAGATTTAGCAATATAAACCAAATTGAGTATGTCTTTTTGAAAACATGAACCGCCAAACCCAACAGAAGCTTTTAAAAACTTTGGCCCAATTCTACTATCTAATCCAATAGCTTGTGCAACTTCATTGACGTTTGCACCCGTTTTTTCACATAATTCACTTAACGCATTAATAGAAGAAACACGCTGTGCTAAAAAAGCATTTGCTGTTAATTTTGATAATTCGGAAGACCATAAATTTGTGGTTAAAATTTTATCGTTTGGCACCCAATTTAAATAAATATCAACTAAAGCCTGTATTGCTTTCTGACCTTCTGGAGAGGTATCGCCCCCAATTAATACACGATCAGGATTAAATAGATCTGCTATTGCAGTTCCTTCCGCTAAAAATTCAGGATTTGATAATATTTGGTATTGTACTCCGTTACCTGTATTGGTTAAAATTTCTTTTATAGCACTAGCTGTTCTAACGGGTAATGTTGATTTTTCTACAACAATTTTATCGGTTTTTGCCACTTTTGCAATTTGGCGAGCACATAGTTCAATATATTTTAAATCAGCAGCCATTCCTTTTCCTTCTCCGTAGGTTTTAGTTGGCGTATTTACTGAAATAAAAATCATTTCAGCCTCTTCAATAGCTTGCTCTACATTGGTGGAAAAAAATAAATTTCTTCCTCTAGCTTCTTTAACCACTGCTGCTAAACCTGGCTCATAAATTGGCAAATCATCATCATTTGGGCTGTTCCAATCATTAATTCGAGATTCATTAACATCAACAACTGTAACTTTAATATGTGGGCATTTTTGAGCAATAACCGCCATAGTAGGTCCACCTACATACCCTGCACCTATACAGCAAATATTTTTTATTGTCATTGTGATCGATTTGTATATTATCTTACTGAACTATCTTATTAATTTAAGACGACAAATTTAACATAATATTTTATGTTGACCTATAAATTAGAAATTAATATAAATCAATTGTAGATAAATGATTATAACAACTATATCTTAATGGAATTATAATATTCTATGGTTCTCAAAACGGCTAGTTCAGTATCCAATGGCATTGTTGACAAGTTAAGTTCACTTTTTAACTTGTCGCAGTTCACGATTCTTGAATGTGATTTATCAAATAATTTTTTAGTATTAAATTCCCATTTGAATACGTCACCTAATTTAGCGACAAAATTTAAAAGTCCTTTTGGAACTTTATAAATGATTGTCTTTTTCTCTATAACTTCTGACATCCAATTTACAAATTGAATAGAGCCAATAGCATCGTCATCTGCTACATTATAGACTCCAGATGCTACGGTTTGATTTTCGGTAATTTGGTAGATAATTTCTGTCAAGTTATCAATATAACAAAACGAGTGCTTGGCATTTAATGTGCCATAAAACCATGGAAATTTTTTACAATAACTAAACGTATTATGTAATTTACTTTTAATTTCTCTTCCATACAAAGGAGCTACTCTAAGAATGATGGCTCGTTTTCCTTCCGGTAAGTTTTGCTTTAATATGAATTGTTCTGCCTCATATTTAGATTGAAGAAATGGATTCATTGGATTAACCGTTGAAGCTTCTGTAACCCGTTCCAAACTTTTATCCACTAACTCAGTTGTACTTAAAAAGATAAATGTCTTTGCATTTGAACTCAAAAAGTATCGAAATAATTTTATTGTAAGTTCTGTATTTACTCTAAAATATTCTTCATCAAAAGCACTATTCTGTGGATTATAATTAATAGCCGCTAAATGAATTATCGTATCCGTTTCTTGTGGCATCATTTTGTACCAATTTTGAAAACGTAACGAGATGGATTTATTTTTTTTTGATTTATCGTTATATAATTTAGTAAGGTTTTGACCAATATAACCTGTGGTTCCTGTCAATACTATTAGGCTCATATTTATTTTTTAAGAGCGCTAAATTACAAAATAATCAATCCTATTTACCGAATTAGTGGTATTTTAAATACCAAAATTAATTATAAAATATTGTATTTCAATTATTTAATTTGATAAATAACTAAAAAAATTAGGGTGTGATTTAAAAAAAAACGGGGAAAAATTGCATAAAAAAACCTCAAAAAATATACTTAATGAGGTTAAATTATTTCTATATAGGCTAAATTATAGTTTAAAATATAGCTCTAACGAATGTTGAATCAAATTATTCCCAACAGTATTTTGTTCAGTAGCAAATTTGCCAAGAGTTTGAACTCTAACACCATATGATTCGCTAAATTGATAACCTAAAGAAAGTCCAGTATTTAAACTTTGATTTGAATTCCCACTAGTCCAAGCATTACCAACACCAACAATTGGCTCAACCATAAATTTACTTGGTAATTTCATTAATCCAGCTACATTGTATCGAGCATTTAAATCAAATCCAAAGTACGATAAATTCGTATCAATTGATTGACCATTTTGCTTTACATCTTTGTCTAATCTATTCATTGTAAATTCTGAAGAGAACGATAAATTGGTATTGTAATAGTACTGAACTGATAATCTAGAAAAACCTAGAGTAGCATTCCAATTGGAAAAATTAAGATATTCATTCTCTCCTGAACTCGTATTGTCAATGAAGTTTAACCCAGCACCAATAACCCATTTAGATTCTTTTTTTGTTTCTTGAGCAAAAGAAAATGCTGACACCATTAACAATGCTAAGATTACTACTTTTTTCATAATTTGTAAATTTTTTGTAATTAATTAAAACAAATTTAATAAAAATATTTAATTACCATTTTTTTTTACTGATTTATAGAAAAAATAAATTTTTTAATTTGATCTACTCCTAACCTTTTTGCTTTTATTTTCTTGTTTTTATCAAGAATATATATAACTGGAGTAGAATAAATATCATATTTATTAACTAGGTTATTAATATAAACTCCATCATACACATTTATCCAATCCGTTAATCCTTTATCTAAAATATACTTTAAAAATTTTTCCCCATCATGCATCGTATATACCGAAACAACTTTTATGCTTTTATTTGCTTTCTTTAAATCATTATAAACTTCTAATAATTTTGGTATTTCTGTTTGACAATGACTACAATCTACATCCCAAAAAACCAATATTATATAATCAGCAGTAATGGAAGAAAGCGTAACAAACATTTTACCTATTTCATCAACATTTGCATAATACTTCTTTGTAACATCTTCACTATCTTTTATCGTATTAAAACCCATTTGATTAATTTTTGAATAATCATCAGCTTTGATTAAATACAGTTCTGGAGCAATAGATTCTAGTAATAAAGGTTTTAACAAATCAGCTCTTTTAGTGATCGCATTAATTACTGATTCATCTTTATAAATTCCAACTCCTTCACCATTTTTTATATAATTATCGGAGAGATGAACAAATACTTTATCAAATCCCATAACTTTTGAAGTTTCAAAAGAATTTATAAAATGTGCTAGAACTATTTTTTTTATATCAGTTCCTTTATTGGTTTTTGCTAAAATTCGATCAACTTCAACAATTAATGAATCTGGATTTTGGACCACGACCGATTCAAAATATTTTTTCAGTTTGTTATAAAAGAAAGGATTACGCATTGTGGCATTTGATCTAAAATTCACATTGTCCCAATAGTGCTTTTTATAGTGATTATATACCCTTATACTATCTGGTCTTCCGTTTGAGGCAATTGGAATATCTTTAAGTGTCTTTTCAATTTTTAAATTAATTACATCACCTATAAAGTTGGATTTATTTTTTTCATAAAAATCGTTTTCATACTTACTTATTTCTTGCTCAATATCTTTCTGTTTTTCTACAAGTCGAAGGGTATCTTCTTTGGTCTTAAGTGTCAAACTATTCTTAAAACTAAGAAAATTACTATTTTGCTTACTTACAAATTTTAAGTAATCAACAAAGGTGGTTTGTGTACTTGAATTAACTACTTCAAGGGTTTGAATATTATCAGGTGATACGTCATTTTTAAATTCCAAAAACTGATTTTGTTCATCCACAAAAAAATCGAAATAAATTGTTTTTTGTTGACTTACAATAGTATAAATTCCCGTATCTAATTTGGTTTTTCCTTTAAAAATAAATTGACCCTTTTTTGCAACTAAACAAGTATCTTTTATATAGGTTTTATCAAACTGGTAATAGGTTAGATAAGCTATTGTATCATTGCTATTCTTTAAATTAACAATAATTTCATAGCCCGATTGAGAATGCGCAACATTTGTAAATACAATATAAATTAATATACCTAAAAATAATTTTTTCATAAAATAATTAATGTTTTAACAATAAAAAAATTTAATTACTTTTCAAATGTAAATAAATAAAATTCAAAAATATTATTTCAAATTCTATTTTAACATAGTGCTACAAAATTAAAAATTATCTGTTTAACATAAAGTTATTAACATATTTTTTGTAATTTTGTTAATTACTTTTACCCCAAAAAAACATAGAATCCTAATTATGAGAGATTTATACATAAACAGATTATTCTTGCTAGTTTCAATATTTATGCTTTCAAATGTTTCATTTGCAAGTACTATCGAGAATAGTAAAAAAACAAGTAGTAAATATAATTCTTTGTCAACTGTATCGATATCTGGAGTGAATCCAACATCAGGTCATGCGGGTACAATTGTTAAATTATCAGGTAGTGGATTTACTTCTACTTCAACTATAGTATTGGGTTCGGCAACAATTCCAATAGCGAACATTCAGTATATCTCATCAACTGAAATCGATGTTACACTTCCTTGTGGTTTAAGTTCGGGTAAATTTTTTGTTGATGGTATAGACTCCAATATCTTGTTTACTTACATTGCTCCTTCAATTTCAAATGCTTTTTCTAACGTATCGTATTGTGAAGGCACAACTGTTCCTCAAATAGTGCTGTCTGGAACCCCAACAAATCCAACGACTTCTGGTGTTTTGATTTTTAATTGGACCAATTCAAATACATCAATTGGACTTTCTAGTTCGGGTACTGGCAACATCCCAACCTTTACTGGTATAAATAGTACAAATGAGCCTATTACTAGTAATATTACAATTACTCCATCAATCAATGGTTGTGCAGGTGTTGCAAAAAATTATACTATAACGATAAATCCAAAGCCTGTAAGCAATACTATTCCTAATATTTTAACTTGTGCTGGTGGAACAGTAAGCTCCATTAGTTTAACAGCTAGTTCACCAAATTCAGGAACTGGCACTTCTTTTTCTTGGAGTGGAACAAATAATTCAGCAATTGGATTGAGTACCTCATCTGGAACATCTTCACCAATTCCTTCATTTATTACTACTAACAATACAAATAATACAATAAGTTCAACCATTACTGTTACTCCTTCCTATCAAGGATGTATTGGAAATTCTATCGCTTTTAACATCAACGTGAACCCAGTTTCATTAGCTGGAACTTTAAGTGGTAATGCATCAATTTGTGCTGGAAGTTCAAGTGGTTTGTTAACTTTATCGGGACATAGAGGAACAATTTTAAATTGGGAATCATCAGTAACAGGATCAGCTCCGTGGACTTCAATTGCTAACACGTCTTCAACATTTCAGTCAGGTGGATTAACACAAACCACCTATTATAGAGTTGCAGTTCAAAATTCAGGTTGCCCAATAGCTTATTCTAACATTGTTACAATTATAGTAAATAATGCCTCAGCAATATCAGGAAATCTAAATAGTTGTATAGGTGGTACTTCTCAATTATCTGGAAGTTTACCTGCCACATCAAATGCATGGCAATCGTCAAATCCTAGTATTGCAAGTGTAAGTAATTCGGGCTTAGTAACGGGAATTTCTCCAGGTACTTCTATCATTACCTTTACAAATGCGAACGGATGTGTAACCACTGCTAATTTTGTAGTTCATCCACAACCGATAGTAATTACAAGTAATCCGACACCTGTTTGTAATCCAAACACAGTAAATTTAACGTTATCAGCAGTTACTACTGGGTCAGATTCAAATCTCACGTTTTCCTATTTTACAAATGCAGGAGCAACTACTCCACTTACATCACCTAATTTGGTGGCAACTTCTGGAACTTATTACATAAAAGGGACAGATGGTAATGGATGCTCTGCTGTAAATTCTGTTGCGGTTTTAATTAATTCATTACCTTCAATAACAGTTACAGGAAATAATTCAATATGTTTAAATCAAAGTACCACATTAACCGCATCTGGGGCTAATTCCTATGTGTGGAATGGTGGAATTGGTTCAACGCCTTCTGTTACTGTTACTCCATCAAATACAACAACTTACACCGTTAATGGAACAGACAGTAATGACTGTATTGGAACTGGAACTTATGCCGTAAATGTAAAAGCGCTTCCTGTAATTAATGCAGGAACAGATAAAAATATTTGTGCTGGATCAAATGTTACTTTATCAGCAACTGGAAGTGGGATTTCTTCAATAACTTGGAATAATGCGATTACAGATAGTGTTGCTTTTCAACCTGCTACAACAACTACTTACACTGCTACTGCTTTAGGAACAAATGGATGTTTTAATACGGATTCGGTGTTAGTAACCGTAAATGCACTTCCAGCTGCTCCTCAACTGAATGTAATTCAACCCAATTGTTCAACTTCAACAGGAAGTATCCAATTCTCTGGATTACCTACTACAGGTAGTTGGTCCATTAACCCAGGATCTTATAATGGCACTGGAGCAACTTTCTCTTTAAATAATCAAGCTGCTGGAAACTATAGTTTTACAGTTAAAGATAGTAATCAATGCGTTTCTTCAACTAGTACTGCAATTATAAATGCAGCGCCAACCATACCAACAGCACCAACAATTGGAACAATTACGCAACCTACTTGTGCCAACCCAACAGGCAGTGTTATTTTAAATGGTTTACCAACCAATTGCACAATAACCAAAACACCCGGAGGAGAAACCTATTCAGCTACAGGGAATTCATATACAGTTACAAATTTAAGCGCAGGCACCTATACTTTCTCAGTTTCTAATGGAAACTGTAGTTCATCAGCTTCATCAAATGTTGTAATTAATGCAGCTCCATCTACAAGCGCTCCTATTGTTGGATTAATTGTTCAACCAACTTGTGCTGTAGCTACCGGAAGTGCAAGTTTAAGTGGATTACCTTCAGGTAACTGGACATTAACAAGACTTCCTGGAAATGTGAATTTTACATCATCTGGATCAATTACTACTATTTCAGGATTACCAACTGGCACCTATAATTATACGGTTACAGATGCTAATGGATGTATTTCCTCTAATTCAACAACTGTAACAATCAATACACAACCTGCTACACCCGTAGCTCCTATTGCAAATGCACAATCCTTTTTAGTATCTGACAATGCAACTGTTGCTAATTTACAAATTGTTAGCTCTGGAACTCCAAATTGGTATTCTTCAGCTATTGGTGGTACTGCTATAAATAGCGCAACTTTATTGTCGACCGGAATTTATTATGCTACACAAACAGTTAATGGGTGTGAAAGTAATAATCGAACTGCTGTTACTATTTCGGTATTTCCTAATTCTATTGGAGGTGCTGTTTCGGGATCTACAACGGTATGTTCGGGAACAAATTCAACAACATTAACATTATCAGGATACACAGGAAATATAATAAAGTGGCAGCGATCTACAATTGCTGATTTTTCGGCTAATGTTACTGATATAAACAACCTTAATGCAACTTATACTGCTACAAATATAAGTACACCAACCTATTTTAGAGCTGTTATTCAAAGCGGAACTGCACCCGTAGAATATTCATCACCGGCTTTCATTGATGTGAATTCCCAAAGTAATGGAGGAACACTTTCTTCATCAACTTCGATATGTAAAGGAGAAACTAGTGGGTTATTAACTGTTTCAGGGTTTAATGGAACTATTCTTCGATGGGAACAATCTACTGATGGTGGAACTAATTGGACCACAATTGCAAATACAACAAATAGCTATACTTCTGGTCCATTAACTACTACCACTCAATATAGAGTAATAGTAAAAAATGGTATCTGCTCTGAAGCTCAATCTTCTGTTGCGACAATAACTATAAAAGCTACACCAGTTGTTACAGATATTCCTAACCAACAAGTTTGTTTTGGAGCAACAAAAACTTTCGGTGATGCTTTCATTGGAGGACACAGTTATTCTTGGACTTCAGATTTAGGCTATTCTAGCACTTTACCTCAAGTAAACATACTTTTTAATCAAGTAGTTACCCAAAATTACATCTACACTATTACTAACAATATTACAGGATGTTCGGTTCAAGATCAATTTCAAGTTATCGTTAACCCTCTACCAAATCCTTTAGTTATTCCAAATACATCTATATGCGATGGAAATAACTTATTAATTGGAGGAAATCCAACTGTAGGTTCTACTTATTCTTGGAATAGTACACCTGTAGGTTTTACATCTACTTCTTCTAATCCATCAGTTAATCCAGTGGTTACGACAACCTATACCGTTGAAGAAACGGTTACAGCAACGGGTTGTAAAAAAACGAATCAAGTAACTATTACAGTACAACCTGAACCTGTAATTACAATAGTAGGTGCGCCACAATTTCGTGTATGTGAAACTACTACACAAATTCAATTACAATCTACAATTACCAATCACACACCATCATCAATAGTATGGTCAAAGGTAGTAGGTTCTGGGACATTTGATTTTACTAATATTGCCAATCCTAAATATAGTCCAAGTCTTGCTGATATTGCATTTGGTTCTGTACGTTTAAGATTAACCGTAACGGGAATTGGAGCTTGTTCAAACAGTTATTCTGAGGAATTAGAAATCATAATTGATAAAAAACCAATTGCCAATGCAGGAACAGACGTTATTACCTGTGGAACAGATCCAATTCAAATTAATGCAACCGGTACTTTACATGCTTCAAATTTAGTTTGGACTTTACCTACTGGAATCACAGGATCATTAGATCAAAGTAATCCTTATATCCCTGAATATACTCCAAGTACAGGAGATCAAAATTATGTTGGTCCTATAGTAATAACATTAACTGCATCATCAAATACCACATGTCCTAGCGCAACTGACACCGTTTCGGTTTTAATTACACCGGCACCTAAAGTTGATGCAGGACCGCCAACCGTAACTATTTGTGAAGGATCAAATTACATAGTACCTTTTAATCCAACGGCAGCTCAAAACATTGTAAATAGCACTATTCTATGGTCGAATGGTACTGGAGATGGAACTATTGTTGGGGCTAACTCACTCACGCCAACATACATCCCTGGGGCAAACGATATTTTAAATGGATCTGTAACGTTAACCCTAAGCGCTGCAGGAAATAATCCTTGTAGTACACCTGCAACTGACAATATTGTGATAAATATTGTTAAAAATCCAATTGTAAATGCTGGACCAGATCGATTGGTGTGCCAAAGTTCAATAAATGTAAATGCGTCTATTCAAAATGCAGGTTCAATACTTTGGACCGTTCAAAACGGTAATGGTAATTTTGTTGATCCTACTGCTAGTAGCCCAATATACATTCCTTCGCTAAGCGACTTAAATACAACGGTAACCTTTACAGTAACTGTTACACCTATAAATAATTGCGGCCCAACCGTTTCTGATAGCGTACTATATACTATCAATGCAACTCCGAGTGTAGTTGCTGGTGGAAATGCTACAATTTGCCAAAGCAATTCTACTTATCAATTACAAGCCACTGCTACCAATACAACTTCAATTACTTGGACATCCACAGGTTCTGGTTCATTTGATAATATTCATAATGAAGACCCTATTTACACCTTAAGTCCAAATGATATTAATGCAGGTTCTGTAACATTTACCATTACTGGAACCCAAGCAGGTTGTTCTAATGTTACCGATACAATGGTATTAACCATTCAGAAAAATCCAACCGCAAATGCTGGAGCAGCTCAAGTTATCTGCCAAGGAGAGATGGTTGTAATACCTGGAAATGGAACAAATTCAAGCGGATACAATTGGATAAGAAATGGTGGTGCAGGTACTTTTATAAATACCAATACAACCAATCCAACTTATATGTCCCAACCTACTGAATCGGGAACAATATATTTAACATTAATTGCCAATGCAATTGCACCTTGTACCGTTTCGGCAAGTTCAAACACAACAATAACAATTATTCCTAATGCAACTGCAGATGCTGGTGTAGATGCGCAAATTTGTGAAGGTGGATCGTACCAAATCACAACCGCTACTGCTTCAAACAATATTGGCGTTCAATGGACTACAAATGGAGATGGAACTTTCACAGGAGGTTCTACTATTTCTCCAACCTATACACCTGGTCCTAGTGACAACAACAATGGTTCGGTTACTTTAACATTAGTTGCAACTAAAAACTTCCCATGTAATGCCAATGCAGTGGATGAAATGACCTTAACAATCAACAAAATTCCTACTATAACTGTTATTAATCCAAATGTAGATTTGTGTGTGGGCGACCCTTCTTATATTGTTACTGGAGTAGTCCCTTCAAATTATGACACGCTTACATGGACTAGTTCTGGATCTGGAACATTTGCACCCAATAATAGAGTCATTGCACCAACCTATTTTCCATCTGCAAGTGATTATACTTTAGGAACAGTAACATTAACTTTAACAGCAGCAAGAAACCCATTAAATTGCAATTCTTCTACTTCAAACACAATTACGTTACATTTCATAAGTCCACCTACAGCAAATGCAGGACCTGCAAATGCTACTATATGTGAAGGTACAAGTTATGTTACTATTGGAACAAATGCCACAAATTATTCTAATGTAACATGGTCAACAACAGGGACGGGTACTTTTACAAATGAGACTACTTTAACGGCTACATATACTCCATCTGCAGCAGATTATAATCTTGGTTTTGTGGATTTAACATTAATGGCAAATCCTTTAACACCATGTTCAGCTCCAGCAACCGATGTCATTCGATTATTTTTACAAAAATTACCTGTTATTAACCTTACTGCAAATGATGCTATTTGTATTACACAGAATTCATACGGAATAGGCGGAACAACCGTTACCGATTATGACACCAACTCAATAGTGTGGACTACATCTGGAACAGGTACTTTTTCTCCATCAGGAAATCCTTTAAATCCAGTATATAATCCTTCAAATGCTGATATGGCATCAGGATCTGTAACTTTAACCCTAACCGTAAATTCAATTAGTCCGTGTGTTGTTCCTGTATCAAGTTCATTGGTTTTATCCATCCAAAAACTTCCAGTTGCAAATGCAGGATTTAACATAACTAGATGTGCTACTCCATTTCAAATTACTGATGCAACGGCTAATTTAACTACAGTATCGAATTTAGTTTGGTCAACATCTGGAACCGGTACATTTGATTTTACTAACATCATAGATCCAATTTACACACCAAGTGCAGCCGATATTTTAAGTGCAAACCCAATTCGATTAACCTTAACTGCCAATCCAATAGCTCCATGTGCTGTACCATTAGTTAGTTTTATTGATGTAACCTTAATTAAAACACCAAGTATAACAGTTGTAACTCCGCAACCAACCATTTGTGAAGATGAAACAAATGTTTTAGTTAATGGTACAGTTGTTCAAAATGCAGCTTCATTCATTTGGACCTCAACAACCGGAACGGGTACTACTATTTCAAATGCAACTTCGTTAACTCCAATTGTCACACCTAGTTTGACGGATATAAATAATAATTACATCGATTTAACACTCACTGCAATACCAAATGCGCCTTGTAGTACAAATGTATCTAAAACAGTACGTATTCCAATACAGAAAAAACCAAGTGTTAGTGCAGGAGCTACGCAAACAATTTGTGAAGGAAGTGTAATTACAACAACCGATGCATTATCAAGTAATGTAACTAATTTAACTTGGAATAATAATGGTGGAGACGGAACATTTACTGCTTCAGAATTAAATACAATTACTGAATATACCCCTGGCCCTCTTGAAATTGCAAGCGGCCGTGTATTATTAACGTTATCAGCTGATGCAATAGCGCCTTGTGCTGGATCAGTTAGTTCTACTGTGGAACATTTGATTACAAAAAATCCAGTAATCACTGTAAATCCATCACAAGTTACAATTTGTGAAACGGAAACCTATCAAGTACCATTAAGTCAAATTACGGTAACTAATCCAACTTCAATAGCTTCAATTCAATGGACAACAACTAATCCAAGCTCATTAACAGGAAGTACGACTTTTACGCCGACTTATACTCCATCGGCTGCTGATATAACAGCTGGATTCGCGAATTTAGTTTTAACTGTAACTCCAATTGCGCCTTGTGCAACACCAATAGTAAATACTATACGAGTAAATATTACTAAGAAAGCTACTATAGATGCTACACAAACAAACTACACTTTTTGTGAAAATACGCCTAAACAACTAAATGCAATATTTAACCATCATAATCCATCAACTATAAGTTGGGCAATCGTTTCAGGTTCTGGAACTTTATCTGGGATAAATACAGCTACTCCAATATTTACACCAGATACTTCAAGCAATACCGTTATCATTGAAGTAAGTGTTAACAGTAATGCACCTTGTACCGAAGTAACAACACAACAATTTACATTGGATGTAATTAAAAAACCAATTGTAACTTTTGCTAACACAACGGATATTATTTGTAATACACAAACTTCCTATGCTTTAAATGCAACTACTATTGCTGCCACGGTTACAAATACAACCACAAATACAACCTATTTGTGGACCACAACTGGAACCGGTACTTTTGCAAGCAATACAGCTTTAGTAACTACTTATAATTTTTCTGCAGCTGATTTATTATTGAATACGATAACCTTACGTTTAACAGCTCAGTCAGATGCTTTATGCGCTATGACTGACTTTGAGGAAATAGTAATTACCATTAAACCTGCTCCAATTGTAACGACAACACCAAATGAAACTATTTGTGAAGGAACAGTATTTACTGCTACAGCTACTGCAACAAATGAAAATAGCGTATTGTGGACAACTAGCGGAACATCTAATGGAACGTTTACCAATGAAAATGCTGAAACAGCTCATTATACACCAGGAAGTAACGATATAAATGGTTTTACACTTCTATTTACTGCTTTTGGCGACCCAGTATGTTCGGTAGCAACCGCAACGAAAACAGTTACTATTCAAAAACGACCGATACTTGATGCTGGTGTTGAAAATAGAAATAATTGTTCTAGCGAACCTTTCCAAATAACTGGGGTTACTGGTCAAAATAATGGAACGATAACTTGGACTTCAAACTCAAGTAGTGGAGTAAATAGCGGGACTTTTAGTAATACTTCTATTTTAAATCCAATATATAACCCAAGTGCAGCTGAAATTGCAGCAGGCACACCTATTATATTGACTGTAACATCTCAATCAATTGCACCATGTACTGGTACTGTTACTGATTTTGTTATTTTAAATTTAACACCAACTCAAGTAGTCAATGCAGGTTTAAATCAAACAATTTGTGAAAATGAAACTGTAAGTTTAAATGGTTCAGCAAGTAATTCTGTTAGCTATAATTGGACTACTTCAGGAACAGGTACATTTAGTAATATAAATTCAT
This sequence comes from Flavobacteriales bacterium, assembly GCA_040383485.1. Classification (GTDB taxonomy): domain Bacteria; phylum Bacteroidota; class Bacteroidia; order UBA4408; family UBA4408; genus JBEIDK01. The sequence continues at coordinate 21,284 of JBEIDK010000002.1, read as the reverse complement.
TAACGACAAACTATATACCGAGTAGTGCCGATATACTTAACGGAACAGTTACATTAACTTTAGAAGCAACAAGCAATACAACATGCCCACCTGAAACTGATAGTGTAGTAATTACTATTCGTAAAAATCCTACTGCAAATGCAGGTATCGCAGCTACAATTTGCGAAGGATCCAATTATACTTTAGCTAATGGAGAAGCAACCGCAAGCAATTACACAACAATCACATGGACAGCAACTGGACCAGGTGCATTAGATGTCACTACAATAAATACATTAACACCTACTTATATTCCAGCGTCAGGACAAACAGGAACAGTAACGTTAACACTAACTGCAACAGGATATACTGAATGTGCTCAAGATGCAGTTTCTGTTAAAACAATCACTATTGTTCCAGAACCTTTTGTAACAGTAACAAGTTCTAAAACAATTTGTGAAGGTTCTACTTTAACCATCACAAATACAGATGCTTCAGCAACTAATTATTCTAGTCTTCAATGGAGTGCTTCAAATGGTTTAGGCACATTTACTCCAAATAATACAACCGCTACAACGTATACTCCTGCAACAGGTCAAACTGGTAATGTAACATTATCCCTGACTGCTGCTTCTGCAAATGGAGTATGTCCTAGTAGTGTTGGAAATATTCAATTGAATATTATTCCAAAACCAATAGTAGAAGCAGGAAATAATGGAACCATTTGTCAAACAGGTACTTATACAATTACTGGAGCAAGTGTTCAACATTCAAATTTATTTTCTTGGAGCGTGGCAGGCCCTGCAACAATTCAAGCGGGTACTGAAACAACGCTAAACCCAGTCATTGTGCCAACTGCTGGTGCAACTGGAACGGTTACAGTTACTTTAACAGCTACAGGATTAGGAATATGTCCTGTTACAGTAACCGATAACTTAACTATTCAAATAAATCCAAGACCAATTGTAACTGCTGGAGTTGATGGATTATTATGCGAAGGAATAGGCTCATTCCAATTAAATGGTACTGTTACTAATGCTACCAATTATTCTTGGACTACAACTGGTGGAGGTACTATACAACTTACTGCTAATCCATTAGCGCCCTTATACATTCCAAGTGTAAGTGATTTTAATACTTCAACAGGTGTAAATGTCATTACTATTACATTAAACGCAACAACTACAAATGGATGTAGTTCTGCAACCGATAGTATGCAACTTACACTGTATGCAAAACCAAAAATTTCAGCTGGAATTGATTTAGTTGCCTGTGAAAACAACACTTCTGTATTATTAAATGGTGCAAGTGTATCAAACTACAATTCTGGATATACTATTTCTTGGACTTCATCTGGAAATGGAACTTTTGATTACACCGGTTCTAATGGAGGAATTAACCCTGTATACATATTTGGTTCAAATGACACCTCCAGTGTTACCTTAACTATGTCGGCATTACCTAATGCAAATTGCCCACAGGTTGCTGTAACAGATTCGATGACCATCACTATAAATCAAAATCCGGCAATTACTACGACATCGAATCTAATTTCAATGTGTGGTGAAACTTTTACCATGCCTGATTTGGTTACTGTTTCTAATAGTAATAATTTATTATGGACCAATATTACCGGAGTCTCTGGCACACCAGGAACTTTGACAAATGCTACTTCAGAAACACCAACTTTTACTCCATCAGTAAATGAAATTGCTAATGGTTTTGTATTATTACAATTAACAGCAACTCCTATATCAGGATGTAGCTTACCGGCAACCACAACTATAAGAGTAAATTTACAACCAAAGGCTAAAATTAATCTTGTACCTAATGTAGGTACAAACATTACGGCCTGTCAAGGTCAAGTTATTAGAATCAACAATATTGCATCTGTTGAAGATTATTCAACTTTTTTGTGGACCGAAAATGGAACGGGTTCAATTGTTCCCTCAACATTAAATACACTTAATCCAGAATACACTCCTGGATTAAATGAAACTGGTGTAGTTACTTTTACGCTACAAGCAACGAATTTAGCACCTTGTACTGGTTTGGTTTCTCAAATTGTAACCGTTACAATTGCTCCTCAACCTACTGTAAACGCAGGACCTGATGTAACCATATGTCAAAACACACCTTTAGCTTTAAATACAGCAACAACAACAAATAGCAACTCTATTGTTTGGTTGAGTTCTGAAAATAGTAATGGCACTTCAAGCCCAGGATATACAGGAGGGTCATTCTCAAATATAAATATTATCAACCCTACCTATACACCGAGTCAAGATGACATTAATTTAGGGTATGTTTATTTAACGGTAAGAGCGGCAAATACATCATGTAATTCTTTAGTTACCGATGTAATTAAAGTTACAATAACGCCTCAAATCACAGTTGCAGCAGGTTCAAATGCTACTATTTGTGAAGGTAGCACCTTTACATTAGCAGAAGCTTCTCATACCAATGCTGTGGGATACACTTGGACGAGTTCTCAAAATAGCAATGGAACTTCAATTCCTACCTATATTTCTGGTTCTTTCAGTAGTAATTCGATATTAAATCCAGTATATACGCCAAGTTTAGATGATATTAATTTAGGTCATGTATACTTAACGATTACTGCAACTGGAGGAACAAATTGTCCGACAGCAACTAGTCAAATGAAATTGACAATAGTTAAAAAACCAACGGTATCTACTACAGATGTTCAAATGTGTATGAACACGACTCAAATCAGTCTAAATGGTAATGCAACTAATTACCAATCATTAAACTGGAGTATTTATAGCGGCCCTGGAAGTATTTCACCTAATCCATTAAATCCATTAAATCCTACATTTATATCTGGAATATCAGGCTTAAATACCGTTCAAACTACGGTTGTTAGATTATATGTTGCTCCAATCCCAGGATGTGCACAAGCTACAGCGGTTTACGATGATTTAATAATTACAATTCAACCGCTACCTAGTGTTGAAGCAGGTTCCAATGGTGCAGTATGTTATGTGCCAGGACAACCAATAGTACCTTTTGCAATAACGGGTACAACGGTAACTAATGCTAGTAGCCAAAGTTGGACATCATCAGGTGTTGGAGTATTTAATACTGGAACACCTGTAACATACCAATCTTTTAGTACAGTTTGTAATACAGAAACATTAACTTTAACTGCTAATGGTATTGGTGCATGTAGCACAAGTTCGGTTTCAGATAACATAAATCTTACCATAAACTGTGCTGTACCAAGTTTAGGTACAATAACCTCAAACGCACCAGCAACTGTTTGTCAAGGTACTACAGCTACCTATACTATTCCTGTAAATACATCAATACAAACCTATACTTGGAGTGTTCCAACAGGTGCAACAATTCTATCTGGACAGGGAACAAATGCAATCAGTGTACTTTTTGGTGCTAACTCTGGAAATGTTTCGGTAACAGGAAATAATGGTTGTGGAAGCACCATTGCTAACACTCCAATAACGGTAAATACCCTGCCAACTGGAGTTTCAATAACTGGACCTCAAACAGTATGTGCTGGGGCAACTAATTTAATTTATACCGCTTCACCTATTCCAAATGCAACAACATATGTTTGGACGTTGCCAAATGGAAGCACAGTAATTACATCAACAAATACTATTACAATAGCTATTGGAGTAAATGAAACATCAGGAAATTTAAGTGTTGCAGGAAGTAATTCTTGCGGACTTGGTTCATCATCTTCTGCATTCCCAATAACCATTAACCCAAAACCGGTACTTTCAAGTACATTAAATCCAGCTGCACTATGTAGTGGAACCGTATTTAATTACATCCCTACAACTGCAACTATTGGAAGTACTTTCTCTTGGACTCGTGCAGTTCAACCTGGAATTTCAAATGTGGCTGCTTCTGGAACTGGAAGTATTTCTGAAACATTAATTAATTCTACAAACAGTGATCTAATTGTTTCATATCAAATTACAATTACAACGCCACAAGGCTGTACTAATTCTCAATTTATTAGTTTTACTTTACATCCTGCTCCTAGTCTAACATCAAATCCAACTCCAAATGCTATTTGTACAGGAAGTACATTTAATTATATACCTTCTTCATCTACTACTGGTGCAATATTATGGCAAAGAAATGCTATTTCAGGAATTCTTGAAGCAGCTAATAATGGAACAGGAAGTATTAATGAAGTTCTAACAAATACTACTAATTCACCAATAACTGTTACCTATTTACTTACGCTTCCTGCAACTATAAATGGATGTTCGAATGCAACACAAATAACAGTTCAGGTAGTTGTGAATCCAAACAATACGGTTTCATCGGCTTCTAGTACACCAATACTATGTATAAATTCGGCATTAACTCAAATTACGCATACTACAACAGGAGCAACAGGTATTGGAATAGCAACAGGTTTACCTACTGGCGTAACTGCTTCTTGGTTAGCTAATACCATTACCATCAATGGTACACCAACAGTTTCAGGTACATTTAATTATTCTATTCCGTTAATTGGAGGTTGTAATACATTGTTTGCTACAGGAACCATTATTGTTAATCCTAGCAATACTGTAACTCCTTCATCTGGACCGCAAACATTATGTATTAATTCGCCTTTAACAGCAATTACACATACCACTACTGGCGCAACTGGTATTGGAACAGCAACTGGTTTACCTTTAGGTGTTACTGCTTCTTGGTTAGCCAATACCATTGCTATTAGCGGTGTTCCAACAGAGTCAGGTACTTTTAATTACAACATCCCTTTAACTGGAGGATGTGGAGGTGCTGCTACAGGAACAATTACTGTGATTCCAAGTAATACAGTAACTCCTGCCCTTTCTACACCTACATTGTGTATCAATACGCCTTTAACACCTATTATTCATACTACAACTGGCGCAACGGGTATTGGAACTGCAATAGGTTTACCTACTGGTGTAACTGCTTCTTGGGCTTCAAATACCATTACCATAAGCGGCGCTCCTACCGTTTCTGGAACGTTTAATTATACCATACCATTAACTGGTGGTTGTGGTACAGTAAATGCAACAGGAAGCATTATTGTAAATCCTGACAATACGGTTACTTCAACTGCAAGTAATCAAACAGTATGTATCAATTCACCTTTAACGCCTATTACTCATAACACAACTGGTGCTACTGGAATTGGTGCAGTTTCGGGCTTACCTTCAGGGCTAACAGCAACTTGGGCTGGAAATATAATCACGATAAGTGGTACTCCAACAGCTGCAGGTGTATTCAATTATAGCATACCACTAACTGGGGGTTGTAATTCAGTTTTTGCTACTGGAACGATTACTGTAAATCCAAACAATACGGTAACTATAATTCCTTTACCACAAACTTTATGTATTAATACTGCTTTAACGCCTATTACTTATACTACAACAGGTGCTACTGGTATTGGATTAGCTACAGGTTTACCTACTGGCGTAACAGCTTCTTGGTCAGCTAATACTATTACCATAACTGGTGCGCCTACTGCAATAGGAACATTTAATTATAGCATCCCATTATTAGGAGGATGTAGTACTATTAATGCTACGGGTACTATTATTGTGAATCCAAACAATACGGTTTCATCGGCTTCTAGTTCGGAAATATTATGTGTTAATACAATTTTAACGCCAATTACACATACAACTACTGGCGCAACAGGTATAGGAACAGCAACAGGATTACCTACTGGTGTAACTGCTTCTTGGTTAAGCAATACCATTACAATTAGTGGTGCTCCAACAGTATCTGGAATATTTAATTATACCATTCCTTTAACCGGAGGTTGTAATACTTTATTTGCTACTGGAAGTATTGTTGTTAATCCTAGTAATACAGTAACTCCTTCATCTGGACCGCAAACATTATGTATTAATTCGCCTTTAACAGCAATTACACATACCACTACTGGCGCAACCGGTATTGGTACAGCAACAGGTTTACCTTTAGGTGTTACTGCTTCTTGGTTAGCCAATACCATTACTATTAGCGGTGTTCCAACAGAGTCAGGTACTTTTAATTACAACATCCCTTTAACTGGAGGATGTGGAAGTGCTGCTACAGGAACAATTACTGTAATTCCAAGTCATACAGTAACTCCTGCCCTTTCTACACCTACATTGTGTATCAATACGCCTTTAACACCAATTACCCATAACACAACAGGTGCAACTGGAATTGGTACAGCAACAGGTTTACCTACTGGTATTACTTCTTCTTGGGCTTCAAATACAATAACGATAAGTGGTGCTCCAACGGCATCAGGTACATTTAATTATAGTATTCCTTTAACAGGAGGTTGTGGTACAGTAAATGCAACAGGAAGCATTATTGTGAATCCTAACAATACTGTAACTTCAACTGCAAGTAATCAAACAGTATGTATCAATTCGCCTTTAACGCCAATTACACATAACACAACAGGTGCTACTGGAATAGGTGCAGTTTCTGGCTTACCTTCAGGAGTAACAGCGGCATGGGCAGGAAATATAATTACGATAAGTGGTACTCCAACAGCTGCAGGTATATTTAATTACAGTATTCCTTTAACAGGTGGCTGTAATACTGTATTTGCTACTGGAACGATTACTGTGAATACAGTACCAATAGTAACCATAACCAATCCAGCACCAGCTTGTCTTCCAGCAACCGTTGATATTACTGCAACAACTGCTGGTTCTACACCTGGTTTAAGTTATACATATTGGAATAATAGTGCGGCAACAATTGCATTAGTAAATCCAAGTACAGTTTCTATTTCTGGTACGTATTATATTAAAGGAACTAACTCTTTTGGATGTTCAACAATAAGTCCAGTTGTGGTGAATATTAACGCATCACCTACTGCAACAATTACGGGTCAAAATAGTTTTATTGTTTGTCAAAATGGAGCGCAACCACAAATAACATTTACAGCTTCAAATGGAACAGCACCTTATACCTTTACTTATCAAGTAATGAGTAATAGTAGTGCTGGGCCAATACAAACAATAACTACTTTAGGTACAAGTAACAGTTCAACTATTTCATTTCCAACAACTGTTTCTGGCAATCATACCATTACTCTTTTATCTGTTCAAGATTCAAGTGCTGCATTGTGTAACACTACAAATATTTCGCTACCTAATACAGCCTTTATAACAGTTCAACAAGTAGGTACAATAGTACCAACTAACCAAGCTTTGGTATCACAAACTGTTTGCCAAAACACTCCAATAACACCAATTGTATTTACCATTGGAGGGGCTTCAACTAATGCATTTGTTACAAATTTACCAGCTGGATTAAGTGGAAGTTATGTTTCAGGCACCTTTACAATTTCTGGAACACCATTAGTTACAGGAGTTTATAACTATATAGTGAATACATCAGGTTCAACAAACGGTTGTAATTCAACGTTTAGCGGAACAATTACTGTGAATTCAAATGATAGTATCATAGCATTGGTGCCAGCGACTATAAATCAATCGGTTTGTAATAATGTGAATATTCAACCTATCATTTATAACCTAGGTGGTGGTGCAACTGGAGGTATTGTTAGATTTAGTCCTTCTCAACCACCTGGAATTACATGGTCAATAGTTAATAATGTAATCACAATTTCTGGAGCTTCTAATACTATTGGTTCATTCACCTATACAGTAGAATCATTTGGAATTTGTGGTCAATCTAGTGCTTCAGGAAATATAGCTATTAATCCAAGCGCTACAATTACTTTGGTTTCTGGAAATCCAAATACAACAGTTTGTTTAGGAAGTTCATTTGCATTACCTATTCAATATAGTATTTCTCCGGCTAGTGCAACAATGGTAGTAACAGGTTTACCAAATGGTGTTACATTTAATCCAACAACAGGAATTATTTCTGGTACGCCAACACAAAGTGGTACGTTCCCATATAGTATATCATCTACAACAGCATGTGGAAATACACTTACAGGAATAATTACTGTGAATCCTTTACAGTCGATAGCATATCTATCTGGAAATACCAATCAAGTAGCATGTCAAAATACACCTATTGATCCTATAAATTTCTTAGTATCTGGTGGAGTGAATACAATTACTGTTACCCCAACTTTACCAGCAGGAATTACTTATAACATTGTAAATGGTATTTTAACCGTTTCGGGTACACCAACAAGTCCTACAAGTTTAGCACAAAATTACACCATAACTACTCAAGGCACTTGTGGTCCATCAGCAATTTACAGCATTACTTTTGATATTAGACCTGAAGCCTCAATTACACTAACTACTGGTTCAGGAAGTATAAATCAATCGGTTTGCCAAAGTTCAGCAATTATTCCAATTAGCTTTACAATAGGCGGTGGAGCGACGGGAATTATTACCCCTACGCTTCCAAACGGATTAACGTTGAATTTTAATGCTGGAACTGGTGTGTACACTATTCAAGGTAATCCATTAGTAAATGGAGTATTTAATTTCCCTATCACTACAACTGGTTGTCCTAAAACAATTTTTGTTACTATTTCTAATGTAAATACAGCAGTAGGAATAGTATTAACATCAGCAGCTGGCACTGATAATCAAACGCTATGCCAACCAAGTTTTAACACTCCTATTCAACCTATTACCTATAATGTAATTGGGGCAACAAATATTGTGTCTAGTGGATTACCTCCCGGAGTAACGGCAGTATTTTCTGCAACTACAGGACAATTAATTATTTCTGGTACGCCGTTAGTTTCTGGAGTATATAATTATACAGTAACATCTGAACCTTGTTCAATTGTTAAAGCAGGTGTAATAAGAGTTTCAACTCCTATCTCAATTACAAATGAAGTTATAACAAATGTTTCTTGTAGTAATGTGAATGATGGTGCTATTTCGGTAACCATTGTGGGTGGAGTATCAGTTAATGGGCTGTATGCTATTCGTTGGACAGGACCAAATGGTTTCCAACAAAATCAAACTACAATTACTGGACTAGTGGCAGGAACTTACACGCTAACTGGAACCGATGCAATAGGATGCCCAATACCAACAGTAAGTTACACGGTTTTACCAGCTCAGCCAATAATTATTTCGTTACAATCTTCGACTAATGTAAGTTGTAATGGGGTATTAGGATGCGCCAACTTCAATATTACTGGTGGTAGTGGCATTTACACCGATTTTACTTTACAGTATTTAGATCCATCATTACAAACTTTAGTAACATTACCTCCACCAGCTAACAATAACTATTTTAATATTTGTAATTTAAGAGCTGGGGTATATTACTTAACAGTTGAAGACAGTAATGGTTGTTCGACGATACCTTACTTATTTACCATTTATGATTATAGCGCATTATCGATTGAAAATATCACTATGGATGATGATTTATGTGAAGATAATCCTGGTAAAATTAGAATTAATGTAAATAGTCTCGATCCAAACTTAACATTCTATTATAATGATGTTTTAGTGCCTTTTGTTGATTTAGGTAATAATATGTATGAATTATCAATTAACAACCCAACTACACCATTTGGAATTGTAAAAGTTAGAAATAGTCAAAATTGTTGGCGAGAAATTCGAGTGTCTACTGCAATTATTACACCAGATTTTGAATTTACATCAAATGATTTTGAAAATTATGGCTATTATTCTGTGAATGAAAGTATACAATTAACTCACTTAGTAGATATGAGTGCTATTCCAGCCGAATATGATTATATTGTATGGGATTTTGGAGATAACACACCATTCAAAGTGTTTTATAACCCTGAGGATTTATTACCAGATTCAAATGGCGAAAATTTTGAAACCGTATTCCATACCTATACAACTAACGGAATTTATGAAATCACTTTAACTGTTTATAATAGATTTGGTTGTTCAAGAAAGATAAGTAAAACAATAGTTATTGGAAGTGGAGCAACAATGATGCTGCCAACTATATTTACTCCAAATAATGATGGTATAAATGATTATTTCAGACCTTCATTACTTGGTATTAAGGATGTCGCAATGCAAATTTATGATAATTGGGGTAACTTAGTCTATGAAATCGAATCTGAAGTTGCATTACTAGGACCAGATTGGGGTTGGAATGGAATTGAAAAAGGTCAAAGCGAACCAATGAATAATAATTATAGATATTACATTATAGCCACTGCTATTAATGATGTTAAAATTGAGAAAGAAGGTAGATTCCTACTTGTAAAATAATTAAATATGAAAAAGAACAACAGCTTTTTACTTTTAATACTATTATTTTCGACTATAGCATTTAGTCAAGATTATATATATAAAAATCAAAATATGATACCAGGATCAACAAATCCTAGTTTCTATGGGTTTGGAGATTCTTCAAAAGCAGGTATAATTTATAGTTCAGAAGGTTTTAATCAAAATAGTAAAATGGATAATAGATTTGCTTTTGCCAATCATTATTTTGACAACCATGATTTTTCACTAGCAGTTGATGTCAATTCAATGCAAATTAGTTCGTTAGGTTATACATCAAATTCTGCGAATCTACATTACATTTATAAAACCCAACTTAATGAAGAATGGATTTTTAATCCATCAGTATCTGTTGGCTTTGGAAGTACAAATCTAGATTTTAATTCTTTAGTTTTTGAAGACCAAATTAATGCTTTCACGGGATCAATAGTAGGAATTTCAAATGATCCTATAAATATCAACAATAATGTAAATTATTTTGATGTAGGTGCTGGGGTTAGTTTTTATAATACAAGTGATTTTTTTGCTGATAATTCTGATATTTTACTTGGAGCAAATGTTAGACATATTAATAGACCCGAAACATCATTTAATAGTGAGGCTTCAAATTTTAAAGATTTATTTATTTCTTTACAAACTGGAATTCAATTTGATATCAATAAATATAATCAAGGTTTTTTACCTTATTATTCCTATTTGTATTTCTACAATACTTTCTCCAAACAAGGTTCTAAATCTAGAATTGACTTATATCAAGAAGCTATCTTAGGAAATATTGGATTTGGACTAAATCAGCACTTTAATAATTTCGATGGTTTTTCTGTTGCTCAATTTGGTGCATCACTATCAATATTTATTGAAGAAATTGAAGTTGGAGCTAATTATTCTGTTGAAATGGGAGGTAGTAAAATTGCTGGAGCAACTTATAATACATTTGAATTATATATTACATTTGATTTTAATCCATTTAAGAAAAATAGAAGAGGCGATAATAGTAGATTTTATGATATGAATTAAAATAACAATCTATTTCAAAATCAAACTTTGCACTATTATAAAGAGTTATTGAATTATAACTCTTTATTGTTTTATAGCCGTTTCAAAAGGAATTCGATTGAGTAAACTACGTCCTAACGTTACTTCATCGGCATATTCTAATTCGTCACCCACAGCAATTCCTCTTGCAATAGTTGATGTTTTAACCGAATATTCTTTGATTTGTTTGTAAATATAAAAGTTGGTCGTGTCGCCTTCCATAGTAGAACTTAATGCAAAAATAATTTCGGACACTCCTCCCCCTTTTACTTTTTCAACTAATGAAGTTATTTTAAGTTGGGAAGGACCAATACCTTCAATTGGCGAAATTTTACCTCCCAATACATGATAAACTCCTTTAAACATATTAGTATTTTCCAAAGCCATAACATCTCGCACATCTTCAACCACACAAATAATTGATTTATCTCGTGACGAATTGGAACAAATAGAACAAACTTCAGCATCTGAAATGGTATGGCATGTAGCACAAAACTGAATATCTTTTCGCATCGTTGCCAAAGCTTGTGTTAATTCTTCTGTTTGTTCAAGTGGTTGTTTTAATAAATGCAACACCAATCGCAAAGCAGTTCGTTTACCAATTCCTGGTAATTGTGCCATTTCGTTGACGGCGTTTTCTACTAATTTTGAAGGCAATTCCATTTCACAAAAGTAACAAATTTTACTCGTTAGTTTATTTGAAAAAGTGAAGATTATTTATGTAAATTGCCACTATTAAAATTAAATAGAAAAATGAGTCCATTTGCAATTTTATCGTTAATCGTAGTTTACTTTGGTTTACTATTTATCATTTCTTATTTTGTAAGTAGAAAAGATAGCGGAAATGAAGCGTTTTTTAAGGCCAATAAAAATTCTAAATGGTATTTAGTAGCCTTCGGAATGATTGGTACGGCTTTATCGGGTGTAACCTTTATTTCGGTACCAGGTGAAGTAGGAAATCCAGATTTACAATTCAAATATTTTCAATTTGTTCTAGGGAATGCTATTGGATTTCTAATTATTGCTAAAGTATTATTGCCACTTTATTATCGGATGAACCTTACTTCTATTTATGGTTACATTGAACAAAGACTAGGCACTGTAAGTTATAAAACCGCTGCTTCCATTTTTCTGATTAGCAGAACGATTGGTTCGGCGTTTAGATTGTATTTAGTAGTTATTGTTTTACAACGTTATGTCTTTGACTATTACGGAATTCCGTTTGCATTAACTGTTCTCATTTCGTTAGCATTAATTTTTGCCTATACTTATAAAGGCGGTTTAAAAACAATAATTATTACTGATACACTTCAAACATTTTTCTTAGTTTCTTCGGTATTTTTAACGATTATATTTATTTGCAATCATCTTGATTTGAGCTTTTTTGAAGCCTTTGAAACCGTAAAAGAAAGTCAGTATTCTAAAATATTCTTTTTTGATGATTACCAAAGCGGCAATTATTTTTGGAAACAACTTCTTGGCGGAATTTTTGTAACCATTGCAATGGTAGGCCTTGATCAAGATTTAATGCAAAAGAATTTGAGTTGTCCAACCATTGGCGAAGCACAAAAAAACATGTTTACGTTTACCGGAATTTTTGTGTTAATCAATATTTTCTTTTTAAGTGTTGGTGCACTTTTATATATCTATGCTGCAAAAAACGGTATCGATGTTCCGCTTGATTTAGTTTCAGGAAAAGAAAGAACCGATTTATTATTTCCAGAAATTGCTTTTAATCATTTAACATTGATTCCAGCAATTGTGTTTTTATTAGGATTAACTGCAGCTACTTTTGCTACAACCGATTCTGCTTTAACTGCTTTAACGACATCATTTTGTGTTGATTTTTTAGGAATGGACAAAGCTGCTAATCAAAATAAACCCAACATTGTAAGAAACCGACATTTAGTGCATATTGGCTTTTCTTTATTGATGTTTATTGTAATCTTAATTTTTAATTCGCTTACCGATAAATCCGTAGTTTCAATGATATTTACTGTTGCGAGTTATACCTATGGACCATTGCTAGGTTTATATGCTTTTGGATTATTTATAAAATCGAAAACTGTTCATGATAAATTAGTTCCTATAGTTTGTGTAATTGCACCGTTAATTACTTTTTGGATAAATAGTAATGCATCAGAATGGTTTTCTGGTTATATATTTTCGGTAGAAATTATTATTATAAATGGAATTATTACCCTTATTGGATTGTTATTCATTAGTAAATCAACCCAAGAAAATACGCGGTTTTAAAATTGATTCGTAGCAAGCATTACTAAAGTACAAGCTACTTCATAGCTAATATTGTTTTGCTTAAGAATAGCATAAAATTCAGGATTTTCAGTACCTGGATTAAAAATTACACGTCTTGGATGCAAGGATAAAATATAATCATAGTATTCCGATTGTATATTCGCATTAATATATAACGTTACAGTATCAATGCCTTGAAATGCTATTTTTTCGGTTTCTATGGGAACATCAAAAGCAATTCCTTTTTGCGCACCAATGGCTACCACTTGATGACTTTTATCGACTAAATTGTGAATGGCTTTATAAGAGTAGCGTTCTTTATTTGTAGAAGCCCCAATTACTAATGTTTTCATTACTCATTATTTTTTTATAAATTTATGAAATAATCTTTATACAATTACCGATAGGATTCTATATTTTTATTTCACTCTAAAATTGTTTTGTATCTTTACAAAAAATCAGCTATGGAAGTATTCGTTTATTTATTTGCAGCACTTTTTTCGGTATTAAATCCAATTGGAACAGTGCCTATTTTTGTAGGATTAACTCAAGACTACACACAAAAAGAGCGCTCTAAAGTTTCACTTTGGACTGCATTTAATGTATTTGTTATTCTTGTAGTATCATTTTTTATTGGCCAATATGTATTATCCTTTTTTGGAATTACTATAACCGCTTTACGAATAGCGGGCGGAATTATAATTGCGAGTTCTGGTTTTTCTTTATTGAATGGAAAATTTTCTAAAAATAAAGGAATCGATAAAAAAGCCGAAGAAGAAGCACAAAATAGAAATGATATAGCGCTTACCCCTTTAGCTATGCCGATGCTTGCCGGGCCAGGTTCTATTTCACTTTTAATAGCTTATTATCAAGATCATCATAGTACTAATGAAATCATTATTTCTACAATTGCAATTTTAGCGGTAGCTTTTACAATTTATATTGTATTGAGAAGTGCTCATTATTTAGCTAAAATATTAGGCGCATCAGGAATTGTGGCTATTTCGAGAATTATTGGTTTTTTAACCATTGCGATTGGAATTCAATACATCATTAGTGCCGTGTTGAGTATTGTAAGAGGTGTTTAAATTTATAAATTCCAAAAAGTAAAATTCCAAATTCCAATTTTTAAACACAGATTAAAGAAATTTTAAAAATCTGTTTAATCTGTATTTGAAAAAATATTGTTTGACGATACTTTTTGGAATTTGGAATTTTTTATATTGGAATTTTTTATATTGGAATTTACTCCTTTGGTAAGAAAATTTCTGCCATCATACAACGAGCACTTCCTCCTCCACACGCTTCAATAGTATCTAAACTAGAACTCACGATAGTAACATGCTCTTCTAATTGTGCGATTTGCTTTTTAGTCAAACTTTGATGTGCTGATGCACTCATAATTAAATATCGTCTATCATTTGTTTCTTTTACCTCGAGCATATTTCCAGCAAAATTATTCACTTGGTCTTCGGTGATTAGAATTACCTCTTTTTCATCACCTTTTAAACTATCCAAAACCATTTTGCGCTCTTTTTTATCATCGATACAATCGGCGCAAATAACTGCAAATGTTTCGCCAACACACATAATTACATTGGTATGATAAATGTGCTTTCTTTGTCCATTTACCGTTTGAAAAGCTTCAAAAATTACAGGTGTAAATTCAAAATCTTCGCAAAATTCGATAAATAATTCTTCATCTGCTCTTGGCGATAAAGCACAATACGCTTTCCCATTGGCTCTATCTAAGACAATACTTCCAGTTCCTTCTAGGAAAACATCATCTTCTTCAGCTGAAGTATAATCCATTATTTCATTGATAACAAATCCTTTTTCTTCTAACGTATCTAAAACATCTTCACGACGCTCTAACCGACGATTTTCGGCAAACATTGGATACATTACTACATCGCCATTTTCATGAAACGAAATCCAATTATTTGGAAAAATACTATCAGGCGTATCTGGACTTAGCGTATCTTCAACAACTACAACATTCAATCCGATCATTTTTAATTTTTGAACGAAAGTATCAAATTCTTCTTGCGCTTTAGCATTTACTGAAGTTGGCGTTAAATTATCCAATACTTTTTGGTAATAATTATTTACAGCTGTTTGTTCATTCATTCGGAATGCTACCGGACGAATCATCAATATGGAATTAGTGGTTTGGTTCATGTTATTTTTTGTTTGAAGTTTCAGGTTTCAGGTTTTACAACTTGAAACGTTAAACTTGAATTAAAATTTTTAATCTCTAATCAATGGTAAAGTTGAACATCTTAATAAGCCTTCTTGTTTGGCAATTTCGGCATACGGAATTTCTTCCACTGTAAATCCGTTTTTGCGAAGCCAGTTGTTTAATCGAGTAAAATTCT
Source organism: Flavobacteriales bacterium (assembly GCA_040383485.1). Taxonomy (GTDB): domain Bacteria; phylum Bacteroidota; class Bacteroidia; order UBA4408; family UBA4408; genus JBEIDK01. Next base: position 5,419 of record JBEIDK010000002.1, on the reverse strand, counting down.
TTTCAGAAACTACCACATCTGGTGCAATAGAAAACACATTGGAATTCATGTGATACATTTCTTCTCTTTCGATGTGAAACAGATTTTCCTTTCCGAATAAATTCACTAAAAACATATAATCAGCTTCTTCACGGAAACCACTTTTGTAAATAATCCCTTTATTTGTTCCTACTGGCTGAAAACAACAATCTAAATGTAAAGCGTTATCTCTTGGCTCGATTTTCGATTTTACTAAATCAAATTCCTTAACTATTTTATTTGGAAATAATTCTTTAATATAATTGACACCTTGCCAATTAGTTCTAGCCGTAATATAATCTTTATAATCTGAACCTTTATAGGTGCCAACAAAAATATAATTATTCCAAAGCATTACATCTCCACCTTCGATATGTACTTCTTCTGGCGGACGGACTACTTTTTTTGGATCAATTTGATCAATAACATACTGAATCGCGTCTAATTCACGCTCACGATCTGGTAATATATTCGCTTTTATAAAAACATCATCAATTACAAAGCCTATATCTCTTGTGAAAATTTGGTTATAATTGTCAATTATTTGGGGTCTGAAAACTTTTACATCGTATTTTTGGAATACTGCATTAAAAGCCTCCATTTCATTCACCATATCAACTTCAACAGGATAAGTTCCTGCTTTTATGTGCTCTAATGACTTTGGATCATAAGCTTCTTCAATTGTAGGGGTTGGACCGTTACTTATTGCAGTTCCTAACACCACCGCCCTCAATCGGGAAGTTTCGTTTTTTACATTTAATGGTAACATAAGTTTGATTTTTAGTTGTATTATTGGATTTAGCAACTAAGCAAATATAGGAAATTGTATTGAGAAAGTGAGTTCAAAAAAGCGTATGAATAAAAAACCCATCAAACGATGGGTTTAAAATTATCTGTTTTTTGCTTCTTTAAAATCGCGCAACGGATACCCTGTATACACTTGTCTTGGGCGACCAATTGGCTCTTTGTTAATGCGCATTTCTTTCCATTGTGCTATCCATCCTGGTAAACGACCAATGGCAAATAAAACGGTAAACATTTCAACCGGAATACCCATTGCACGGTAGATAATTCCTGAATAGAAATCTACGTTTGGATATAAGTTTCTAGATTTGAAATATTCGTCTTCTAAAGCTACTTTTTCTAATTGTTTAGCAATATCTAACAACGGATCATCAACTCCTAAAGCAGTTAACACATCGTCAGCCGCTTTTTTAATAATCGTTGCTCTTGGATCAAAGTTTTTATACACTCTATGCCCAAATCCCATTAAACGGAATGGATCGTCTTTATCTTTTGCTTTAAGAACAAATTTTGCAACATCACCACCATTGTCATGAATTTCTTGTAACATTTCTAATACTGCTTGATTAGCACCACCGTGAAGTGGTCCCCAAAGTGCAGAAACACCTGCAGAAATCGAAGCAAACAATCCAGCATGAGAAGAACCTACAATTCTAACTGTTGAAGTTGAACAGTTTTGCTCATGATCTGCGTGAAGTATGAATAATTTATCTAATGCTGCTACCACTTTTGGATCAGCTTTATATGGTCCGGTAGGTAATTCAAACATTAAACGCATGAAATTTTCTACATACCCTTTTGTATTATCATAATAATTCAACGGATATCCCATAGATTTTCTATATGTCCATGTTGCAATAACTAGGAATTTACCCATCGTTTTACAAACTGCCTCATACATTTCTTTCTCATTATGTGGATTAACCGACTTTGGATTAAAGGCGGTTAAAGCACTTGTTAATGAAGCTAAAACACCCATTGGATGCGCTGTTTTTGGAAAACCATCAATGATGTTTTTCATTTCTTCATTAACTAATGTATATTTACGAATATCGTTTTCAAATTTTTCTAATTGCACATTAGTTGGCAATTCTCCAAAAATTAACAAATAAGAAACTTCTAAAAAGTTGGCCTTATCTGCTAAATCTTCAATAGAATAACCTCTATAACGAAGAATTCCTTCTTCTCCATCTAAGAAGGTGATTTCACTTTTACATGCTCCAGAATTTTTATATCCTGGATCGATAGTGATAGCACCCGTAGCACTTCTTAACTTATCAATATCGATAGCTACCTCATTTTCAGTACCAACGATAACCGGAAACTCATACTTTTTACCATCGAGTTCTAATATTGCAATTTTTGACATATAATTATATTGTTTTTTTTGAAAAAAATTTATGAATTATGCGAATTTAATAAATAATACGCAAACGATAAAGTAAAAAATGCTAAAAAATGGTTAAATAATATACATGAAAAACCCTCTCAAAATTTATATTAAGAAAGGGTTTAGATATTAGATACTGAAACAAGTTCAGCATGACATAACTGTATTATTTATTTACTTTAAAAGTATTTATACCTGGAAAATAAGCTACATCGGCTAATTCTTCTTCGATTCTTAACAACTGGTTGTATTTTGCCATACGATCTGAACGAGAAGCTGAACCTGTTTTAATTTGTCCGCAGTTTAAAGCAACCGCTAAATCTGCAATCGTATTGTCTTCTGTTTCGCCAGAACGGTGAGACATTACCGAAGTATATCCTGCATTATGTGCCATGTTAACCGCTGCAATGGTTTCAGTTAAAGTTCCAATTTGATTAACTTTAATTAAAATTGAGTTAGCGATTGATTGACTAATTCCGCGAGATAATCGTTCTACATTGGTTACAAATAAATCATCTCCTACCAATTGTACTTTATCTCCTATTTTTTCGGTTAATAATTTCCAACCTTCCCAATCGTCTTCATACATTCCGTCTTCAATAGAAATAATTGGATAGTTGGCAGCTAATTCAGCTAAATAAGAAGCTTGCTCTTCAGAAGATCTTATTTTTCCTGTTTCACCTTCAAATTTAGTATAATCGTATTTTCCGTTTACATAAAATTCAGAAGCTGCACAGTCAAGAGCAATCATTACATCGTCTCCAAAAGTATAACCAGCATTTGTAACTGCTAATTTGATAGAATCTAGAGCATCTTCTGTACCACCAGCTAAATTTGGTGCAAAGCCACCTTCATCACCTACTGCTGTTGATAAATTTCTGTCGTGTAATACTTTTTTAAGGTTGTGAAAAATTTCAGTACCCATTTGCATGGCATGCGTAAAATTTTTCGCTTTAACTGGCATAATCATGAATTCTTGAAACGCAATAGGCGCATCAGAATGCGAACCCCCATTAATAATATTCATCATAGGGACTGGTAAGGTATTTGCAGAAACACCACCCACATAACGGTATAAAGGCAAACCTAATTCATTTGCAGCAGCTTTTGCAACCGCCAATGAAACACCTAAAATAGCATTAGCACCCAAGTTAGATTTATTAGCCGATCCATCTAAATCGATCATTATTCTATCGATTAGATTTTGCTCAAAAACTGACATTCCCACTACCGCTTCAGCAATTTTTGTATTTACATTTTCAACGGCATTTAACACCCCTTTTCCCATGTATGATTTTCCACCATCACGAAGTTCAACTGCTTCGTGTTCACCAGTTGAAGCACCTGAAGGAACCGCTGCGCGTCCTAAAATTCCGTTTTCTGTAATTACGTCAACTTCAACTGTTGGGTTGCCACGAGAATCTAAAATTTGTCTAGCGTGTACTTTTATGATAATACTCATTTTATATTTTTTTTAGTTAGTATTTTAAGAATAATAACAAATTTAAAACTTAAAACTGAACAAAATTATGAAATGCAAAAAACTTATAAACGATAACGTTTTAGTTGGTTGCAGATTTAATATTTTCAATAAATTGATCAAATAAATAGCTAGAATCGTGAGGCCCAGGACTAGCTTCTGGATGATATTGCACTGAAAAACAATTTTTAGATTTCATTCGCATACCAGCTACTGTTCCATCATTCAAATGTTCGTGTGTCAATTCGAAATCAGGATGTTTGTCTAACTCTTCACGCACAATTGCAAAACCATGGTTTTGAGAAGTAATTTCACCTTTTCCAGTAATTATATTTTTAACTGGATGATTAATTCCGCGGTGACCGTTAAACATTTTATAAGTAGAAATTCCGTTAGCCAAGCCGATAATTTGGTGTCCTAAACAAATTCCGAACAAAGGTTTGTTTTCGTTTAATATTTGTCTTGCCACTTCTTGCGCTCCATCTAAAGGCTCAGGATCGCCTGGCCCGTTTGATAAGAAATAACCATCTGGATTAAAAGATTTCAATTGTTCAAAGGTTGCATTATAAGGGAAAACTTTGATGTAACAATCACGTTTTGCTAAATTTCGTAGAATATTAGTTTTGATTCCTAAATCCAATGCAGAGATTTTATAGGTTGCCGATTCATCTCCAAAAAAATACGGCTCAGTAGTTGAAACTTTTGAAGCCAATTCTAATCCGTTCATATCGGGAACTTGCGCTAATTTTTCCTTCAAAACTTCAATTGGAGTTCCATTAGTACAAATAACTGCATTCATCGCACCATTATCTCTAATATAACTTACTAATGCTCGAGTATCTACATCAGAAATTACAATAAGATTTTGTTTCTTTAAATAATCGAATAGACTTTCAGTGGCATCAACGCGTGAAAAATTAAAACTAAAATTTTTACAAACTAAACCAGAAATTTTAACGGAATCAGATTCTACTTCGGTATTATTTACCCCATAATTACCAATGTGAGCATTTGTGGTAACCATAATTTGACCGAAATAAGAAGGATCGGTAAATATTTCTTGATAACCTGTAGTCCCCGTATTGAAAGCTACTTCTCCAAAAGTTACGCCTTCGATACCAATAGATTTTCCGTGAAAGATAGTTCCGTCTTTTAACAATAAAACGGCCTTAGATCGATTGTTGTATTTCATTGTGCTGTGTTGTTGTGTGTGCAAATTTAGTTATAAAAGTTGTTTTTTTCAACTGTTTGATTCGTAAAACCAAAAAAAAAGGATAAACTTAAAAAAGTCTATCCTTATTATTTTTACATGAATGGTTTCATGATTATTCTGTAGCTTCAGTTGTTGAAGAAGTTTCATCAGTTTGATCAGCAACAGTTGTGTCAGCTACAGGAGCTTCAGGAGTTCCTTCTGCTTTTTTAGCCTTACCACGACGAGTTGTTTTCTTCACTTCTTTTTTACCACCGTTGTAAATTGTATTGAAATCTACTAATTCAATCATTGCCATATCAGCGTTATCTCCTAAACGGTTACCTAACTTGATGATACGAGTGTATCCTCCTGGACGGTCACCAACTTTAGCAGCAACTTCTCTGAACAATTCTGTAACAGCATATTTATCTCTTAAATAAGAGAAAACAGTACGACGATTGTGAGTAGTATCTTCTTTTGATTTTGTAACTAATGGTTCAACAAATTGTTTTAAAGCTTTAGCTTTAGCAACAGT
>JBEIDK010000001.1:0-75783 GCA_040383485.1 Flavobacteriales bacterium | reverse complement strand
GTAGGTAAATATAAATTCAATTATTTTTTTCATCATGTATATTTTTAGGCAAGTAATATTGTAGTGTATAAACCACCCAGTTTGGTGCTGGGTAGTTGTTTTATTATTTGTTTTTTCAAGCTTACTTTTTCTTTTTATTATTTACATTAAATCCAAATGAGAAACCAAAACGAGTTCCGTTTTTATTTGGCACTACAAATAAATTTACTGGTATATTCATACGCCCTGATTTGAATGAACGCCCAAAAGCAAAAACAAAATCACTTGTTCCCTTTAGTGTTCCATTACTATCCAACATTTTATCGTCACCACTAGCTTTTACAAATCTAACACTTGGGCCAAAAGCAAATTCTAATCCTGTTTTGTTACTTCTAATACCGTGCATAATAGTGAAGCTAGGCATAAATAATCCTTGGTCTAATCCATTTATCATAGGTATAAATTCAAATAATACCTGTACATCACCAGTATTCAAGTATTGTTTCTCGAACTGGTAACCAAATTGCCATACGCCAGGGTAAGCACCTGCAAAACCACCCTCAGTGCGTGGTGCCAAAAACCTGTCAGCAGTGCGGCCTGTAAAGAATGCCATTCCAAAACGTGGGCCATCTAATTTCAAAATATCCTCTTGTTCACTTATTTTATTAGGGAAATTATTTTCATTGGTAACAGTATTCAACAATTTCTCATCATAAGCTATTCCAAGTAATTGTTTTAAACTTAGCTCTGCTACTATCCTTAATTCTTTGTCAAGACTTAAATATTCTTTCGAAAAAGTTTTTTCTACCTGACCAGTCTTTACATCAATTAAAGTTAAGTTTACAATGATGTTTTTTTCAATAGTTTCAAATGAACCACCTATCATTTTATCTACTTGCAATACTTTTCCAACTTCAACCAAGCACATACGGCCAAAGCATTTGTCAATTTGTAGTTGATTTTTTTGTATTAGATACTCAGCGTCGTACTTATCAATTACATTGAAGTAATTAAGTTTTTGTAACTCAAGTCTTACAATGTTTCCGAGTTGCACTGAGTTTGTTTCACCCACATGACTGTCTAAATTAAGAACAGCCGCACTTTGTTTTTGAGTTTGTGCATTAGATGTTAAATTGAAAACAACTGTTAAACACAATACTAATTTCATTTTTTTTACTAAATTTTTCATTTTACTTTTTTTTAATTGTTTGTTATTATAATTGTTTGTGTGCACCTTTTTTGGTGCTGTTTTAAACTTTGTTTGACTGTTTTTTTAATAGAAGAATATTCCGGTATTGATAAGATATGGACCACCAAATCCTGTTTCTATAAAAAAGCCACAGTTATCGCTAAAGAAGTTTTTGTAACCCATACCCAAATGCACTGAAGGCATTATATAATTTGAGTTACTTACTCCATCTGAATCGAAGGATGCCAACCCTCCCATAATATTAAAATAAATAACACTTTTGCTTTCTCTAAAAACAACTCCTTGTAAAATAAGATGTATTGAACTTCTACTTTCACCAGTTAAAAAACAAGCGTTAGAATAATTAGCATTTGCACCTATCAAAAAATTATTATTTTGGGCTAAACTCAGAAGTCCTCTTACATTTACTTGATAAGCTGATATATCTCCATTACCGTAAAAAGAGTTTCTAAATAATGCAGCAGCAGTAAAACCAGAACCTACTTCCAAACTACCAGTATAATGCCTAATACTACTTTCAGTTTTTGTTTCATTTGGAACGTTTTTTGATTTATTTGTTTCTAAAGCATAACCTTCAACAACATTTGCTTTCATCTCAGTTTCAAAATTCTGGATGTTACCTATTTCATAAATTATCATTTTTATGTTTTTAGTTTTAACGGCAAAAGTTGTATCAACATTTTTTTCAATGCCTTTACAGTTTACTATAGAGTCATTAATTTTTACAACGTGAGTTATAATTCTTCCATTATCTTTTTTTACAATAATGTCTTGTGCTTTTGCAGCGATGTTTACCATCAAAATAAGTAAAGCTGTTTTTGTAATTAAGTGTTTCATTTTTTTATTTTTAATTGTTTGTATTTAAATGTTTGAGCAATTCAATTCCCTGATTGCGAAGGCAAAAGTATAACAACATCAACCCCAATTAAAAAGGCAGATTTGTACAATTTGAAAATTTGAAGAAGAAAATGCAAATTCGAAAACGCTATAAACATATATTTGCATTTTTTGCAAATTATCTGTGCTTTATTTTTAGTTTATTGAAATATTTGCTGTATTATTACGAATGTAAAATTGAATAACCATAATAATAATGATAAAAAAAGAAACCCAACCAAAATTTGCAACATCAGCAAGGTTTATAGAACACCTAAAAAAAGTTACACCTAAAAACATATCTTTAGTAGATGAAATGGCTGATATACTTGGGCTAAGCAATGATAGTGCTTATAGAAGATTGCGTGGAGAAACGGCATTAAGTTTGGACGAAACAATGCTTTTATGCAAGAAATTTAGAATTTCACTCGACATGCTTACGAATAAGACAGAAGGTAAAGTAACGTTTACCTATAAAAGTCTAGGAAGCGATAAAATAGATTTAGATGGTTATCTTGAAAGTATTATCAATGATTTTAAGAACATTAATAAAGCAGAAAGTGTACATCTGCACTTTGCCGCAGAGGATGTTCCTCTGTTTCATCATTTAGAATATGAGCATCTAACACCATTTAAGTTTTTCTACTGGAAAAAGTCTATTTTAAATGACCCTACATTAGAAGGTAAAAAGTATGACGTTAAATATATACCAAAAAAAACATTGGAATTGGCACAACAAATTGTAGAGCAATATGTAAGTGTACCTTCAACTGAAGTATGGACTGAGGAATCTATAACAAGTACTTTAAGCCAGATTCAATATTTTTGGGAAGCTGGTTTGTTTGCCAATAAAAAAGATGCAATTAATGTGTGCAAGGATGTATTGTTAATGGCTGAACATTTGAATAGACAGGCAGACATTAGCTCAAAATTTTTACGAAAACAAAAGCATCCAGAAGAATCTATTGGTAATTTTAATCTTTATTCATGCGAAGTGCAAATTGGCAACAATTCAATATTTGTGCAAGCTGATAAGTTAAAAGTTTCTTTATTATCATTTAATACTTTTAACTCCTTGCTTTCATTTAATCTAGATTATTGTATTGAAAATGAAAGGTGGATTAATAACTTAATAAAGAAATCAATTTTAATTAGTAGTGTTTCTGAAAAGCAGAGATATCAATTTTTTAAACGAGTAAATGGCATGATTGAAGAAGTAATGAAAACGATTGAAAATTCATAGATTGAGAAATTAATAATTGTAGAATATTACATTAGCAAAAAAATATAAAATGAATAAAATACTTGTTGCAAACAGAGGTGAGATAGCGATACGTGTTATGCGTACTTGCAAGGAGATGGGAATAAAAACAGTGGCTGTGTTTTCAGAAGCTGACCGTACTGCATTACATGTAAAATACGCTGATGAGGCTGTATGCATAGGACCTGCAGCATCTAAGGATTCTTATTTAAGGGGCGATAAAATAATTGCTGTTTGTAAGGAGTTAGGTGTAGATGGTATTCATCCAGGATATGGGTTCTTAAGCGAAAATGCTGAGTTTGCAAAGTTGGTATCGGAAGCAGGCATAACATTTATTGGTCCATCTCCAGAAGCAATGGATATTATGGGCGACAAATTATCAGCCAAAGCAGCAGTAAAAAAATATAAAATACCAATGGTACCCGGCACTGATGGCGCTATAACTGATATTGATGAAGCAAAAAAAACTGCCATTGAAGCTGGTTTTCCTATTTTAATAAAAGCAAGTGCAGGTGGCGGAGGAAAAGGAATGCGAATTGTTGAAAGAATCGAAGATTTTGACGAACAAATGAATATGGCTGTAAGTGAAGCTATTTCTGCGTTTGGAGATGGTGCTGTTTTTATAGAAAAGTATGTAGCTGGTCCTCGACATATTGAGATACAAGTTCTAGGAGATAATCATGGTAACATTGTTCATTTGTTTGAGAGAGAATGCTCTGTGCAACGTCGTCATCAAAAAGTGATTGAAGAAGCCCCTTCTTCAGTGTTAACACCAGAGCTGAGAATGGAAATGGGAAGATGCGCTGTTGATGTGGCAAAAGCTTGCAATTATACAGGTGCTGGTACGGTTGAATTCTTGCTAGATGAAAAGCATAATTTTTACTTTTTAGAAATGAATACCCGCTTGCAAGTGGAGCATCCTGTTTCTGAAATGATAACCAGTATTGATTTAGTTCGTGAGCAAATTAATGTGGCTAGAGGAGAAAAACTTTCTTTTTCTCAATCTGATTTAAAGATTACGGGTCATGCCATAGAAGTTAGAGTCTACGCCGAGGACCCACAAAATAATTTCTTGCCTGACATCGGCAATTTAAAAACGTATAAAAGACCGCAAGGGCCGGGTATTAGAGTTGATGATGGTTTTGAGCAAGGAATGGACATTCCAATTTATTATGATCCAATGATAGCAAAGCTAGTTGCCTTTGCAGATACTCGTGAACTTGCAATTGGAAGAATGATTCGTGCAATTGATGAATATGAAATTAGTGGTGTTCAAACAACCTTACCTTTTTGCAAATTTGTAATGAATCATGAAGCTTTTAAGTCAGGAAATTTCGATACGCACTTTGTTAAGCTTTACTTTAAGCCTGAAATGCTTAATTCAAATAATGAAAAGGAATTGGAAATTGCTGCACTTATTGCTGGGGTTATTCATGAAGTAAAATCAGATCCTAAAATTCAAAATACTGTAAATCTTGTTACACATAGAAGTAAATGGCGAGACAAACGACTTTCATAGTTTTTGGCATAGGAATTGACTCAAAACAAATTTATTCATTCTTTTAAATGCGTTATTTTCTTTTAAGTATTATTTTATTCTTATTTTATAATCAGTGTCATGCTCAACAAAAAAATGTTGCAGATACCAACAAGGTTGCAAAAAAATATAGAGCAACTATTGTTGATGGAGATACTATTCCCGTAGTTTATTTAGGCACTTATTATGCTGTAGATAACAGAACATTTAAAAATAAGAGAAAAGAAAAACGTTATTATACATTGATTGCAAGAGTAAAAAAGGTATTACCCATTGCAAGAGATGCAGGGAAAATGTATAAGACTTTAAATAGTCAATTACTCTATAAAACAGAAGGTGATAAGATGATGTTGATGCACCGCGTTGAAAAGGATATTAAAAAAAAATACACCAAAACTATTGAAAATCTTAGCTATAGCGAAGGAATGATTTTGTTAAAGCTAATTGACCGTGAAACAGGTAATAGTGCCTATCATTTAGTTCAAGAATTACGAGGAGATATTAAAGCTTGGTTTTGGCAAGGTGTTGGGCATTTATTTGATATTAATTTAAAACAAGAATATGATCCTCGGGAAGATGATAAAGATATAGAAGATATTATATTTCTTATAGATAAGGGCTTGGTTTAGCTTCTTAAATTACTTCTCTTTTTCTGGCATTGGTCCCCTTAAATGAATAATTAATCCATTTAAGAAGTTACGTAAAATTTGGTCTCCACAAGGTTTGAAATTTTCATGCTCTTCGCTTCTGAATATTGCACCAAGTTCACTTTCGGTTATCCTAAAATCCACCAATTCCATTATTTTTATGATATCAGTATTGCGCAGTTTTAACGCTACTCTTAACTTTTTTAATATATCGTTGTTACTCATCTTATAAATATTGAATTCAAATATGAGAAATTTTTTGCATTGTTTTATTGCGCACTATCAACAATGTCATGTTGATTACTTGTTTGCAATTTAAGCACTTAGTGCGAAACAGAATGATAGAAAATCTATTTTTGCTTGTTATTTATTTATCAATTTTTAAAGATGTTTAAAAGAGTTTTTACTCTTATTTTTTTGACCTTTACGGCCGTTTCATTTTTTTCATTGGAGTGCATTTCTCAAGTGAATAATACTAGCAGCATTTTAGGAGATGCTCGTAAATTTAAAGACGCTCTAAAATACGAAGAAGCTGTTAACACTTATACACAAGAAATTAATTTAAATCCTTCAAATGCAGAAGCTTATTTTGAAAGGGCATTTTGCTTGGAGAAGTTGAATAGATTTGAGGAAGCAATAAAAGATTATCAAATTTATGTTGCACTTAATCCAAACTCTATTGAAGCAAGAAGAAGAATATTAATAGATTATTTGCAAACTGAGAATTATGGTTTTGCTGATGAGTCTTTTCAATTGCTTACCTCTGAGATTAATAAGTTAACCTCTTATCGTCAAAAATTGGCTATTGAGAATATCGTAAAAGGAAATTTCGATGAGGCTACTAAAGAGATTAATCTTGCGATTGATAACAATAAAAACAATGAATATTCATATTTCTTGAAAGGAGTTGTTATGGATAGCCTGCATAATTATTCAGCAGCCATTCAAAATTATTATAAGAGCATTACCTGTATGTTTGCATCGCGCGATTTTAAAGAAAGCAAAGACAGGAAAAAGTATAAAAGTTATTTTATAAATTTAGCAGTTGCTCAACGCAAACAAGGATTAATTGACGAAGGATTAAAAAATATTAATACAGCAATTACCTTTGATGATAGTGATGCTAATATTTACTGCCAAAGAGCAATTTTATTTGCTTCTAAAAATGAAATTGTTAATGCTGAAAATGATTTTGTTCTTTCAATAAAGTTAAATGATAAAAATTACGTTACTTACTTTGAAAGGGCACTGTTTAGAATGCAACAAGGCAAAATTCAAGATGCAATAGGCGACCTTACAAACACAATATTACTAAACGATAAATTTAGTGCAGCCTACTTTCAACGCGGAAAGTGTTACGAAAATTTAGAGAAGTATACTGAGGCAAAAGCAGAATATGTTAAGTCGAAAGATTTAGGCTTTAACAAGAAAATTGTTGATGAACAACTTGCAATTGCAAAGCAAAAGGAATATGAATTTAACAAAGAGTCTAATTTACCTGAAATAGAAATCCCTTCAAAATCTAATGGTTCAAATGCCAATATATTAAAGGTATCGAAAAGTAAAAAAGAAGGAATTGTTAGAGGTAGTATTAAGGATCAAAGCAACATAAAATCAATAACAATTGATGGGGTAGAAGCAAAGTTTGATACAGAGGCTAATAATCCAAATTTTGATGCGAAAGTATCAGTAGAAAATAAAGACAAGGTGTTACTTGAAGTAACCGATATTTATAATAACACTACAAAAAAGTCACTGGATATTGTTAGAACAGAAGATGTGCCTCCAAAAATATTTATTCAACAACCTTACATCAATTCAACTAAAGAGATTATTCCTGATGATCCAAAACAAAAAAGTATTTATGTTGAGGGTAAAATTGATGATGAAAGTTTGATATCATTCATCAGTATAAATGGTAAAAAAATAGATTTTAATTCTGAAAATACTTATCCTAATTTTTCAGCATCTATTGATATTGATGGATTGGATAGTATAGTCATTATTGCTTCAGATGTTTATGAAAATACAAAACAGATTCTTTTAGTTATTAATAGGAAATTAGCAGAGGAAGAGGCCAAAAACCCAATGGGAAGAACGATTGTTGTAATGGTAGAAAATTCAAATTATACCTCTCTAACTCCACTTGAAGGTACTAAGAATGATGTTTCATTATTAAAGGCTTCGTTAGCGAATTATAATATCAGTAAAATTATACATAAGCAAAACATGACGAAAGCTCAAATGGAAAGATTCTTTTCAATTGAATTGAGAGATATGATTAATAATGGTCATATTAAATCGTTAATGGTATGGTATGCTGGGCATGGTAAATATGTGAATGAAACAGGATACTGGATACCAACTGATGCTAATAAAACTGATGAGTTTACTTATTTTCCAATAACTAGTTTGAAGGGATATTTGACAAGATATAAGTTAGAGCATACTTTAATTGTTAGCGATGCATGTGAGGCTGGAACATCTTTTTATTTAGCGTTGAGAGGTGAGAGTAAGCCACGCGATTGTACTGATTGGGAGGCAATAAAGTTGAAGTCAGCACAAGTTCTAACCTCATCTGATAGAGAAGGTGCAACAGACAATTCTACATTCGCAAAATCATTTTCAAATGTTTTAAAGTTCGCACCTGACCATTGCATTTCAATTGATAAAATTACAGAGAAAGTAATTTCAAGTGTTTCTGCAAGCCAAAAACAAAAGCCAAAATTTGGATTGATTAGCGGCCTAGAGCATCAAGATGGAACATTCTTTTTTATTAAGAAATAACGGGGGTTTCTGATTTAAAGAAAATTAATTTAATAGTAAAAAATAATCCTATGAGAAAAAGCAAAGTTGAAATTATTTGAGCTTGTGTAATACCGCCTAATAGATTATAGGTTGTATTAACTCTTATAAGCTCTATTCCAAAACGTTCAAGTCCGTTAAACATAAGATATATTGAAAAAAGTAAGCCTGTAGTCTTTATTTTTTTTCGTAGGAACCAAAGCAAAAAAAACATTAAGGTGCAAGCAACAGCTTCGTACAAAGGAGTTGGATATACCGATTGAGCTAATTGCATACAATGTGCTCCAATGCAATCAGGAATAGGAACACCTTCATTAATTACATTATGTGGATATTTATAAGCCCAGGCCCAATCAGGTAAAAACGATAACCAATTAGGTTTTATTTTATCATTTACTATACCCCAATCTCCATCACCTGAAAAATGGCAACCGAATCTACCTAATGCATAACCAATCATAAGTGCTGGTGCACTACTATCCATAAGATACGGAAAGTATATTTTGTTTTTTTTTGAGTAGTAAAATAATGCTGAAGTAGCGAGAATTAATCCGCCATACCATGTTAATCCACTAAAAGATAGCAATGCACCTATTGGGTCAGCAGAAAATTCATTTAAGTTTTCTAAGTTATGAAAAATTTTAGCACCAAGTATTCCAAAAATAGCAGCAATTAAGGTCATATTACCAACATGTTCAGTTGGAGTAATCAAATGAATTTTTTCTATTGGTTGAGGTAGTTTCTGTTTTTCACTTTCTCTATATTTTGAATAAATAAAGTAGATGGAAAGGATTATTCCTCCTAATAAATTTCCTTTTAATGATATTAATTCTGTTGGAGGATCAGCAACAAAAATTTTATAATTTAGAATAATATATAGAACCTTAAATCCTAAAATAAATCCAAATATTCCAGAAACTAAATACTCCTCAATAGTTGCCGCCTTGCCTACGATTATTTTTTTTGAATTAAGTTGAATATTCTTAATTGAATATATCCTAGTTAGTTCTTTGCCCCAAATCCAAGCTGCTACAATGAATGCAATACCCATAAATAATCCAAAGGTCTGAATTGGCAATGGAATATTGATGCCAAAAAGTTCGGCTAAAAAATCACTAAAGGTTGGAAACATTATTTATTTTTTTTTCCTAGATAAATTGTCGTAATAAGCTTTATAAGGATTGGGAATGTATCTTTGTTGTGCTTCTTTTTTTTCTGCTTGAAATTTTTCATAAGCATAATACAATGATATACCAACAATTATTAGCATAACAAAGAAAACAATTTTGCTATTGTATGAAAAATTATCTAACCTCTTTCTAAAAAGTCCCTTGTCTTCTGATGAGGTTTTTTTTACCCTCTTTCTTAGTCTGCCACTATTTGGTGAAATGCTATATTTCCCTGAATTTAATTCTGCCATATAAATTAATCTTGAGGTAGTTTATCTTTAATTCTTTTATTTATATCAACACTTGTAGGGCTGGTCTTTTTCTACTTTTCTTAACTGGAGTTTCTAATGAAAAATAAAGAAATATTCCTGTTACGATTACAATGATAAATATAAAAATTGGATGCTTAAAAAAGCTAATTAGTTTGCTTTCTAAACTTTTTTTTTTTACTCTGTGTTTTTTAAATCTTATTCTTTTTCTTAATCTTCCACTATTGGGAGAAATTTCATATATATCCTCTTCCATTTTTTCTAAGTTAATAGTTATTTATTTCTGATAAAACATTCTTTTTAATTAATTCTCCAGCAACATTTCCATTGTCTAATATACGCTCTAATTTAACCATTCGAATTTGGTTAACTAAATCAATACTATATTTTACAGCTACTTTTATATAATTTTTTGTGAAGCCATGTATCATTCCATTTTTGTTTTCAGATTCAAATAAAACTTCTAATATTTTTCCTAAATTCTGCTCGTAAAATAAATTTTGCTTTTTAGCTGATAAAATTCTTAGCATTTTATTTCTTTTACTTCTTATATTTTTAGGCACAATATTATCTAACAACAAAGCATCTGTATTATCACGCTCACTATATGTGAAAACGTGTAAATATGTAATATCTAGCTCATTTAGGAAATTGTATGTTTCAAGAAATAATTCGTCAGTTTCTCCAGGAAAACCAACTATAACATCAACACCTATAGAACAATTCGGCATTATTTTTTTTATCAATTTAATTTTTTCAATATATAATTCTTTAAGATATCTCCTTCTCATTTTTTTTAAAATTTCATTGCTTCCGCTTTGAAGTGGAATATGAAAATGAGGAACAAATTTTTTAGAATCTGCAACAAATTCTATTATATCATTTTTTAAAAGGTTAGGTTCAATAGACGAAATTCGGAACCTTTCAACTTTTTTTATTTTGTCAAGTTCTGTAATTAATTCAAGAAAAGTGTTCTGGTGTTTTTTATTCCCGAATTCGCCTTTACCATAATCTCCAATATTAACGCCTGTCAAAACAATTTCTTTAACTCCTTTGTCAGTAATTTCAGTAACATTTTTGATTACATTCTCTAACTTATCACTTCTGCTAATTCCTCTTGCAAGGGGAATGGTGCAATAACTACAAGTATAATCGCATCCATCCTGAACTTTTAGAAATGCCCTTGTTCTATCTCCAATTGAGTATGAATCTATAAATATGTTGGCATCTTCAATTTCGCAACTATGAATTTCGGTATGAGTTTTCTTTGTGAAATTGGTAATATAATTGGTTAATTTAAATTTTTCTGTTGCACCAAGCACTAAATCTACACCATCTATTTTTGCAATTTCTTCAGGTTTTAACTGTGCGTAACAACCAACAACACAAACGAATGCTTCCGGATTTATTTTTAGTGCATCTTTTACTATTTTTTTGCATTCTTTGTCAGCATTTTCAGTTACGGAGCAAGTATTTATAACATAAACATCCGCAATTTCAGGAAAAGAGACACGATTATAACCCTCACTAACAAACTTTCTTGAAATAGTAGAAGTTTCTGAAAAGTTGAGTTTACAACCTAAAGTATGAAAAGCTACAGTTGGCTTAAATTCCATGTGTCAAATATATTAATTGAAAAAATCTTTACACAATTGTTGCTTTAAATTATGTAATTTCTTTTCAACATTGGGTTAATTAATATGTAAAAATAAAATTAAATAACTTTTTATTCACTTAAATTTTATTAAACTCAAGCTAAGCCTGTTTTAAAGGCTTAAAAAGCACTTAATTATTTTTATTAATATTTTTTACAATTCATTTATCATAAAACATTGATTGAAATATTTTATTGAATTTCAATTTAACCCAGAATATGCATTAGAAATTCTATTACAACGCAAAACCCCTTCAAAATATGAAGTCTACAACTTTTTCTCATGCATCATATATTAAATATGATTTATTCGCAAAAGTGCATATTTTATTAGGCTTTAGCGTTTCACTACCAACCTCGAACGCGTAATCTGGGATTAAAATATGATAGTAACTAGTTTCTTGGTAATATTTTCTTTTTAAACTAAATTTGTGAAAATATTTTTAAATGGCTATTTATTTAGATAACGCTGCAACTACAGCCCTTGACCCTGAAGTATTAAGTACAATGCTTCCAATTATGCAAGAACATTACGGAAATCCTTCATCAATACATTCGATGGGACGTAAGACAAGGACTGCTATTGAAAATGCTAGAAAGACAATTGCTAAACTTATAAACGCACAACCTGGTGAAATATTTTTTACAAGTGGTGGAACTGAAGCAGATAATATGGCTATTACAGGAAGTGTTTATGATTTAGGAATTAAGCACGCTATAACAAGCAAAATTGAGCATCATGCTGTTTTACACACTCTGGAAAATTTAGAAAAAAAAGGACTTATTAAACTTAGTATTGTAAAAACTGATGCTGATGGAATGATTGATTTGATGCATTTAGAAGAATTATTGAAAACAAATGATAGAAGCTTGGTAAGTTTGATGCATGCAAACAATGAAATTGGTAATTTATTACCTATTCAAGAAGTTGGTAATTTATGTGAGAAATATAATGCTCTGTTTCATTCAGATACAGTTCAAACTATGGGGCACTATATACATGATGTTAAAGCATTGAAGCTTCACTATTGTGTTGGTGCGGCTCATAAATTTCATGGTCCCAAAGGTGTAGGTTTTATTTATTTAAATAGCGACATTAAAATTTCACCAATGATTCAAGGGGGCTCACAGGAAAGGAATATGAGAGGAGGAACTGAAAATGTTTATGGTATTGTTGGATTAGGTAAAGCATTAGAAATTGCCTATCGGGATATGGAACAACATCATGTGCATGTTCAGAAAGTTAAATCATATATGATTGATAAATTAAAAAAGAATATACCAGGAGTTGAGTTTAATGGTAGTGCAACAACTCCTGAAAAGTCTCTTTATACTGTATTAAATGTGCGATTTCCTGAAACCCCAAACGCCGAAATGCTATTGTTTAATTTAGATATTGCCGGAATTTGTGTTTCTGCAGGAAGCGCCTGTACAAGCGGCAGCAATCAAGGTTCACATGTTTTAAGAGGGATAGGAGTTGATATGAATAGGCCTTCTATTAGATTTTCATTTTCAAGAAATAATACAATTGAAGAAATTGATATAGTTGTTGAGAAATTAATTCAAATGTTTTTAGTAACTGCTTAGTTATTATATCGCTTTCAAAAGCATAGCTTCATACACTTTTGTCCAACCAAGCCATTGTTTTGTATTTGACAATGTCTCATTATGCCAAAGTGAAACAAATGTACCATTAACTTTTTTTGCTTCTTCAATAATTTTTGAAATTTCTATTATTGATTGCTCAGGGTTTAATTTCATATAATAAAATAGTGTTGCTTCCATAACTTGAAAAGGATGTATACGCAACTTAGTTTCAATTTCTAAATCGATATTATAGAAGTAAAAAGGTGTACATGTGCCTGCTCTAAAGCCAATTTCAGAAGCATAGCCCATAGAATATTCATCAGTAATATCATGCTCAAATAAACGTTGGTATGTTTGTGGAAAGGTTAGCTTTAAAAAATGTTGACGGCTTTTATAGACATCACGCTTTATTACTTTTCCTAAATTTTTAATTTCAGAGTCTAACTTATTCGGAAATTTATTTGAATTATATGAAGGATGAATTCCTACCTCAGCTTCGTCAGCAATTGATTTTATTAATTTTCTAAACTTTTTATTTTCAATGGAAATATTTTTATCGTTTATTCCATAATCTCCGAAAAGAAAAAAATAAATAGTTGGAATATTATATTTATTTTGTAATTCAAGCATGTAATTATAAGTATCATAAGCATCTTTTTTTCTACCTAAAAGAACTAATAATCGTTCAAGAAAGTTGTCCCAATCTAACTTATAAATGTCCCTTGCAAATGCACCAATTGTTCTGAATAACCCTTTATTTTTATATGCCCAAGCATTATCTATATCTATTGTATTTATAAATTTGTATGTTTTTTTTTGTAATTGAATTGTTTCAAATTTATGTAGCAAAAGTTCATTCAAAAAAATAGCCCACCTATTAACTACAGCCTGATTTAAAAAATTTTCTTTGTAGGCAATACTTTCATGTGCATCAAACCTTTCATGTATATCATGAATAGATGGCAAATATTCCTCATATCGAGAAATTAGGAAAAAGGTTGCCCCAAATAAATCAAATTGAACATCTGCGTTTTTATTGGTAACAAAAAATGCTTTAGTGTCTTTCCAATCAATTACTCTTATTTCTTGGTCTTTTAATCCAGTTTCGAATAAAATAGAATGTGGAGCAATCCACAACTCATCATTAATTTTGTTGGAGGAGTAATTAATTTTAGCGCCTTTAGAAGTAATAAATTTTAATTTATCCTGTTCAAAAACAACATCTTTAAATCCTATAATATCTATTAGAATATACTTAAAAACATATCGTAACCTTGGAGATGTTTTTGATGTAAAGACAGTTATATTGTCAAACTCTTTCAATTAAATAAGGATTTGTTTAGGTTCAATTTCACTATCTTATTCTATTTGCAGAACGAACTAAGTCTTCGTCTTTTTTGATTCCTCTGAAAGCCAAAATATTAAAAATTAATGCAAAAACAGGAGTAACGCTTCCGAATAAATAAGTAACTAAACTTGAGTCTCTGCTGAAATTTTTATTTGTAGCAAGAATTATATCAAATATTTTATCGTATGCCAATACATCTACAACTATAAAAATTAATATGAGCAATGTGTTTAGTCGGACAAATTTCATTTGATTTATCCTATTTTTAAATGCGGTAATACAATAGAAGGATAATAAAACAATTGTAGTCGTTAAACCAAAAAGGAATGTAGGAAATAATAAAAAGTTTAAATTTTCACTTCCTTGTTCATTTAAACCAAAAATAGAAAAAATGAATTTTTTATTTTGGTATGTGACTGTTACTATAGAAGTAAAATATAGCGCTAACATACAAATAGCTACTAAAGCTAAAAAAACGGATTGAACTCTTTGTATCACTTTGAATTAATTAGAATTTTAGCAAACCTAAGTTATTTTTTTATTTGATTTCTAATTCTCTGAATAAAACCTAAAACAAAAATTAGGGTAATTGTCAGATTTTTTAACAATACTATTCGTTAAACAATTTTGAAGTAAATAAAATTAAAACTAATGTTACAACATTAAATAAATTATAAATGAAAAGAATATTTTTATTGGTTTCTGCTTTAACATTAGTTACTTTAGCTATAGCTGAAATTCTAAGTAATAATGGTAAGGCAGGGAAAACTGGTTCTCCGGGAGAAACTACATGTTCAGGTTGTCATACGTCAACAGATGCTTCAACATCGGTCATAATTTCTTGTGGTAATATGCCAAATTGGGAATACATTCCGGGAACAACTTATAATATGAGTGTAACTGTTTCAAAACAAGGTATAAATTTGTTTGGTTTAGGAGTTGAAGCATTAACTTCTACAAACCAAAATGCGGGAACATTGGTAATTACTAATTCTTTAGAAACTCAAATAAAAAATCAAACAGTGTCTGGCGTTTCGCGCATAAACGTCGTACATCAATTAGGTGGGGGCGCATCTCCAAATTCTAAAACCTTTAACTTCGATTGGATTGCGCCAACATCAGCTTCTGGAAACATAACTTTTTACTATGCCGCAATTGCTGCCAATGCAAATGGTGGTAGTGGGGCTGGTGACTTTGCTGTAAATGGAAGTCAAGTAATTACTGCAGTTAATACTACTGCAGTAAAAAAGAATACAGCACAACCTGAACTTTCTATTTATCCAAGTCCAATTTCTAATGAGTTTTATATTGATTTTGGTAACCTAAAACAAGAAAAGATTTATCTACAAATTATAGACTTTTCTGGCAAAATTGTTCAAGAAGAAAACATTAATTCAAATACAAATTCTGTAAATAAAATTGAAATTAATAACAATATCGTAAATGGTATTTATTTTATTAGAACAATTTCACAAAACAATACCACTTTAAATAAAGTGATTATAAAAAAATAGATTTATTAAAAAATAAATGTTTAACTCCTTTAACTAATTAAAATGAAAACAAAATTCTATTTTATTATTTTTTTTGTACTCTTAATATCATCTCAATTTATAACATGTACAAAAAATGTTGTTGTAACTGAGCCTTGCTTTCAAAAAGATATATTACCATTATTCGTTTCAAGATGTGGAATGAATGGTTGCCACAGTTCCAATGGTAAAAACCACGGTTATAACCTAACCAACTATGAAGGAATAATGAAAGGTGTAAAATCAAAGCATCCGTTGCAAAGTGCAGTTTATAATAATTGTGATGGTTTAAATCCTTCTATGCCTCCAAACAGGGCAGATAAACTAACTAGAGAAGAGTTGAGTACAATAAAATATTGGATTAATATTGGTGCGCCTTACACAACAAATTGTGGTGGCAATGGTTGTGACACTTCTGCAAGTAGTTTTGCAAAAGACATTAAACCAATAATATCGAATAATTGTGTTGGCTGTCATAATTCAAATAATCAGTCGGGTAGTATTGATTTGTCAAATTATACAGGAGTTTTCAATACAATTGCAAATAATAAATTGCTTGGCTCTGTCAAACATTCTGGAAGTTTTATTGCAATGCCTCCATCATATCAATTAGATGCATGCAGTGTTTCTAAGATTGAAAATTGGGTTTTAAAAGGCGGCTTAGATAACTAAATAAATTATTTATAGCTTTATTCCAAAGCCTAAACGAAAGCCTATAGATGTTGTAAGTCCATCAAAATTAAACGTACTAGTTTTTCTATTATTTAAATCCAATTTTGGATTAGAATTAAAAGAATTTTTTAAACTAAACTCAATTATGTTTAAGGGAATGTTAAAATCTATAAAGTAATTTGATTTTACGAAGTATGTTAATCTTGGAGAAATGTAAACACTACAACTAATTGTGGTTTTAGAATTAGAATATGACAAAGGATTAGCTGAAATGTAGTTCATCTTATTATAACCAGGCATTATGCCAACTCCAACATTAGAAACTAATCTTTTATCTTTAATTTTTCCATAAACAAAAATATATTCAGCACGCATTGATATGTTCGTGTTTCGTTGTTTATATAATGGTACTTTACTTGTATTATATGGAGGACTATCATTATAAACGTAAAAACTACCTCTGTTACTGTTAATATTTAAAGTGGACAATTCAATTTCTACTAAATTGTTATTTTTGATTTTTCGCTGCAAAGTTATTAGCGGTTGTAAAACCTGTAAAGTTTTGCCATTGCCTACTGAGCTTCTGCCCAAAGCTGTAAAGTTGGATTTGTAGCTGCTTAAGTTGCTAATTTTTAGAGCATACTTATAATTTAAATTCGGGTTTTGTGCATGCAATATATTTGTATTCAAAATAGAACTAGTTAAGATTATAAGGTTTATTATTCTCATTTTTATTTGCTTAATTAGGATATCTATCCTTAACGAAAATCAAATGGAATTATTGTTAGTATGAATGAAGTATTTTAAATCGTTAGCACTTAAAGATACCAATAATTTATATCAATAATTTTACCTTATTTGCGTTTATAACTTATGACATTTGAAGAGTTTAAAAAATTAGGTCCGAAAGAACTAGAATTTTTATCATTGCTTATAATGTGTGTGGCACTGCCAACATCTATATTCTTAATCAGTATTTCTCAGTTTGGTCTAGTTATAGCTTGGCTATGGAAAGGTGATTATAAAAGTTCAATTCAAAAATTTCTTACTAATAAAACAGCTGTAGCACTTAGTTCAATTTATTTTTTACATCTTTTTGGGTTGATTTATACTAATAATTTTAATTATGCCCTAAATGATTTGAGAATAAAATTGCCCATATTAATACTACCATTTATTCTCTCCAGTTTTGATAATTTATCAATCAAACAATTTAATTTACTTATTTGGCTTTTTATTCTTTCAACTTTAGTTTCAACCTTAGTAAGTTTGTTAATTCTATTGGGATTAACAGATATTGAAGTTAGAGACATTAGGCAATCTTCTATCTTAATTTCTCATATTAGATTGTCATTAATGGTTTGCATCAGTATTTTTTTCTGCGGTTATTATTTGGTAAAAAATAATATATCAAACATTAAAAAACTACTTGTAATTGCTGCAATTGCTTGGTTGATTTCTTTTTTATTTATTATTGAATCTGGAACTGGCATTGTAATTTTATTTATAGTTTTTATTTTTCTTCTCATTTACTTTTCATTATACAACAAATCAAGATTGGTAAAAATTGTTTCATTCAGTTCTATATTTCTAGTTTCATTCTTCTCAATTTTAGAAATTAGAAAATTATATTCTCAGTTTTGTTACATATACCCAATTGATATAAATAAGCTAGAGGCAAAAACTATTTTAGGTAATTATTATGAGCATCATATTGAAGATAAAGCTACAGAAAATGGCAATTATGTGGGGCTATATCAAAATTGGGAAGAATGTAAAAAAAGTTGGAGACATAAAAGTAAAATTGAACCTCAAATGAAAGATTTGCGTGGTCAAGATTTACAATATACCATGTTCAGATATTTAACTTCATTAGGATTAAGAAAAGACTCTGTTGGAGTTAGTAAACTAACAGAAGTTGATGTTAAAAATATTGAGAATGGAGTAACAAATTATAAATTTTCAAAGCTTGGAATTAAAAAAAGATTGAATGACTTATTTTATGAATATGAAATATTTAAAAACAACGGAGACGCCAGCGGCCATTCCGTTTATATGAGATTTCAATTTTGGAGTACTGCAATTAATATTATTAAATCCGCTCCAATTATTGGCGTAGGTACCGGAGATATTAACGATGCGTTTTTAAAGCAATATGAAATAGATAAAACAATACTTCAAGAAAATTATAGGCTAAGGGCGCATAATCAATTTTTAAGTTTTGCTGCTACATTCGGTATTCTCGGACTGATTATTTTTACTTACTTTTTGTATCAAATATATGTTAATAATAAGGCTAATTTTTATTTGCAAATTTTCTTATCAATAATAATCTTATCATTTATGAATGAAGATACACTTGAAACGTCAACGGGAGCAGTACTTTTCTCTTTTTTAATATGCCTTCTTTCATTTAATTTTAAATCTGAAACATGAATATGAAAGCATTAACGACAATTATACCTTTAATATTTTCTCCTATTTTTATGACATTTACTAGGTATTGTTATCTGCAAATAATTAAGCTTTAGAGGTTGTAGTTTCCCTTAATTGGTTAATTGCATGGTTTCGAATATTCCTTTATTATTACTGTGAATAAGATTTCATATAATCGGATTAGACAGCCATTAATATCTTTGAACTTAAATTAATTCAGTAAGATATTTCATTTCCTGTATTTTCCAATTGTTACAATCGTTATTTTTTGAAGTGTCAATTTTCAGAGGATTTGTTTGGTTGGTTTTCTAATAATGTTAATTGTCGTTTTTTTTTGCAATCAAAAAAATGGTAAATGCATTTAATGATTCAGTATTATATTATATATTTCATCTATTAAGACTCTTGTATTATTCAATCTCGGTACTTTAAATTGACCACCTAACTTATTCTTAACCTTTAACCATTGGTAGAATGTTCCACGAGGTAAAATTTTCACGACAGGTAATAATAGTAACAAATTTGAACTCCTTTTAGCCTCATAATCACTATTTAAGCCTTTAATAGTTGAATCTAATCTTGATATAAAATAAGATAAATCATGGGGTTCATTTTCAAATTCAATTAACCACTCATGAGCACCAGTTCCATTTTCATAAAATATAGGCCCAACTGTATAATCTATGATATTGATATTAAATTCTTTACTAATAATTTCTAGTGCTTTATCAGTATTATGAACCATAAGTTCCTCGCCAAATGCGTTAATAAAACTTTTGGTACGACCAACAATTATAAAGCGATAAGGATTAACTGACGTAAAAGCAATGGTATCACCAATTTGATAACGCCACAACCCAGAATTGGTTGTTATTACAAGTGAATACACGTCTCCAACTTTGACATCTTCTAGTTGTATTGTATTATTTGTTGCAGAATCTAAAGGCAAAAATTCATAATAAATTCCATAATCTAACATCAACAACATGCTTGAATCATTCTGATTGTCTTGAATACCAAAAAAACCTTCGGATGCGTTATAAGTTTCTAAAAAACTAAACTTAGAATTTGGAATAATTTTATTAAACTTTTTTTTATAAGGGTTAATACTTATTCCTCCATGAAAGTATACTTCTAGGTTAGGCCAAACTTCTAAAATATTATTAGTTTTTGTTTTTTTGAGTATATATTCAAGTAATACTATCATCCATGAAGGAACGCCTGCTATACTTGTAACGTCTTCATTAATAGTTTCTTTTGCAATTTTTTCAATTTTAGACTCCCAGCCTTGCATTAATGCTGTTTCAACGCTTGGTGTTCGCGCAAACTCAGCTAAAAGAGGTAAATTATATAGAATTATTGCTGAAACATCTCCACTATAAATGTCGTTTTCTAAGTTGTCTAATTGTCTACTACCACTAAGGGACAAAGATTTACCAGAAAATAAATTCGTTTCTAAATTATTATTGCAATAAATAGCCAACATATCTTTACCGCCTTTAAAATGACACTCTTCTAATGAATCTTGACTTACAGGTATAAATTTACTTTTATCGGAGGTAGTTCCTGATGACTTAGCAAACCATTTGATGTCGGAATACCAAAGTAAATTTTGTTCTCCCTTTCTTTGTCTTTCTATAAAAGGCTTTAAGGTTTCATAATCTTGTAAAGGAACATTGTTTTTATAGTCGTTTATAACTTAAATTTGATTGTAGCCATATAATTTACCCCAGTTGGTATTTGAACCTTGTTTAATAAGTTTTTTTAATACATCTTTTTGAACTTCATGTGGGTATTTTAAAAATAGCTCAATATCATGCATTCTCTTTTTAATCAACCAAGAAGCAATGGAATTAATAAATGACATAATTTTTCAATTATATTTAGTTTCAAATATATTGAATAAACTAACATGACAGTTATAAATCAAAAAGACTACCTATTAAGTAGTCTTTTTGATTTATTTTGTTTTTGTTCTGAAAATTTTTAGTTGATATGTAGCAAGCAAGAAAGCTGCTATAGCCAAAAATATTAGACCCTTATTGATTGGGATACATGGTGGTGGCCAACATGGTGGTCCTCCTCCTGGAGGCGGAGGTGGCGGTGGCGGTAAAGCTTGCGAAAATACTTCAATTGGAAAAATAATTGAAATAAACAACACAATTAATGTGATTAAAGTAAGTTTATTGTATATAGGATTCATATTCTTTTTAGCTTTCAAATGTGAAATGTAACTTTCTAACTTTCGCAAATGTAGTACAATAATTTAATTGACAAAAAAATTATACTTTGATTTTTTGTTTAATAGCCAAAAAAGCCTACTTCATCAATGATTTCTTTATATTCTTTGAGATAATTTTTCGATGGTTTTCATTTTCCAAGGGATGAAATTACCATTAATAATTTGTTTTCTTGCTTCAGTCACTAGTGCCATATAAAATGCTAAGTTATGTAAACTCGCAATTTGCGCCGCTAATCTTTCGCCTACAGTAAAAAGATGTCTCAGATATGCCTTCGTATAAAATTTATCAACATAGCTATTCCCTTCATCTATATCTAAATATGAAAAATCACTTTCCCATTTCTTATTTTTTATATTTATTACTCCATTCCAAGTAAATAACATTCCATTTCTGGCATTTCTGGTTGGCATTACGCAATCAAACATATCAATACCCAAAGCAATATTTTCAAGAATATTAATTGGAGTACCTACACCCATTAAATACCTTGGCTTTTCACTCGGAAGTATATCACAAACTAATTCACTAATTCTATACATTTCATCATCTGGCTCACCTACACTAAGCCCACCAATGGCGTTTCCTTCTCTATTTTGTTCGGCAATAAATTCGGCTGACTTTAACCTCAAATCTTTATAAGTGCTGCCTTGTACAATGGGAAATAGCGATTGGTGGTAGTCATATAAACCGCTTGTTTCATCTACTCTACTAATACAACGTTTCAGCCATCTGTGTGTCATTTCCATTGACCTTCTTGCATAGTTATAATCGCATGGATAAGGAGTACATTCATCGAATGCCATAATTATATCACCACCTATACTGCGTTGTATGTCCATTGCATATTCAGGTGTAAAATGATGAACTGATCCATCTATGTGAGAAGCAAATTTTACACCTTCTTCATTTATTTTTCTTGTGCCAGAAAGTGAGTATACTTGATAGCCTCCGCTGTCTGTTAAAATTGGACCATTCCAATTCATAAATTTATGCAAACCTCCTGCTTGTTCAAGAACCTTTGTACCTGGTCTTAAATATAAATGATAAGTATTCCCGAGTATAATTTGAGACTTTATATCATCTTTAAGTTCATGTTGGTGTACAGCCTTTACAGTGCCTACAGTGCCTACAGGCATAAAAATAGGTGTTTGAATTTTGCCATGTGCAGTTTCTATTTCTCCTGCTCTAGCTTTAGAAAGCTTATCAGTTTTTTCTAATTTAAATTTCAGCATTTAATAAATTAAATTCACGCAAATAACGCAAATTCATTTTCATTTATTTATTTCATTATGGATACTTTTGTAAAAAAAAATATGAATAAAATTAAATCAAATACCAAACTGTTGCTTTTCATGTTGGTATTCTATGTTTTCATGCAATTGGTATGGTGGGGTTATCTTTTATCACAATTGAATAAAGAAGTATTTAATAATAAAATTGAAAATATTGCTTTTACAAGTGTGAATGAAAATGAAAGAAAAAATCGGAGTCAAATTTTTACAAAAAAATTAAAACAAAGATTATGGATGATTATTGGAGAAGGCTCAGTATTTATTATCATTCTATCATTTGGTGTATATAGATTAATAAAAGTTATGAATGCTGAAAATGAATTAAACAAAAGACAGCATAACTTTTTATTAAGTGTTACTCATGAATTAAAATCTCCATTGGCCTCAGCAAGACTTCAATTAGAAACAATTCTAAAAAGGCAACTAGATAAGGAAAAACAGGATAAAATAATTAGCAATGCTTTAAACGATTTAGATAGACTAAATACACTAACGAATAATATTTTAACTGCCACCCAAATAGACAATAGCCATTATCAACTTAATATTGAAAATCAAAATATTTCTAAAACTACCGAAAACATAATCCAAACCATCGCATTCAAAAATTCAAAAAGAACTATTTTGTCAAAAATTGAAGCCGAATTATATCATTTTTTTGATTTTGACTCCTACACTTCAATACTCACCAACCTTATTGAAAATGCCATTAAATATAGCAATGAACAATCTACAATAATGATTGAGTTAAAGAGAATTGAAGAAAAAATTGAACTCTTAGTAAAAGATAATGGTGTAGGTATTCCAGAGAATGAAAAGAGTGAAATATTTAAAAAATTCTACCGGATAGGTAATGAAGAAACGAGAAGAACCAAAGGTACCGGACTTGGTTTGTTTATTACTAGACAATTAGTTGAGGCACACTCAGGTTCTATTCATGTTACGAATAACTCTCCCAACGGAAGTATATTTAGAATATTATTTTAGGCAAAATTATATTACTAATTAATTACTATTCTTTTATTTATTTTATTGTTTTTGTAATTAATTTCTACAATATAAATGCCTTTACTAAATTTATTAGTAGAAATTTTTGTACTAGCTGTAAACCTACCAGAGTATACGTTTTCTCCTAAAACATTAAATAAATTCAATTGATAATTATCTGAATTATTTGCACTGAAATTAATTTCACTATTAGCGGGGTTTGGAAAAATTGATATTTGATATAAATTATTGCTTTCATTAATCCCAACAGGATTGTCATTAATATTAATTCTATCAATGAATAAACTATTTCCCAAATCAGTTCTATTTATAAATGCAAATTGAATTCCTGATAAACCAGCAACAGCACTTATATCAATTGAATCTCTTACCCACATCGAATCTGCACTAGGAATAAAACTGGTATTTGATGTCGTGTTTCCTCCGCTATTTAGAGCTAAGTCATCAGCGCTGAAACCCTTAAGTCTTGTCCATGATATTCCGCAATCTTTGGTAAATGAAATAATTAAAGAATCATTTGAGTTATTATATTTTGCATAAGCATGATAAAAATACAAATTCAATGGAGAACCCTGACCAGTAAAATTATAGAAAGGAGTAATGGCATAATCTAATTGACCTGCTACTAATGTTGACCCACCAGCAGGCTTATTTCTATATCTAAGTGATTTGCCTGATGATCCAGGGGCATTTGAGACAGTGAAACTTGTTTGAAATGCCCAGGTAGTGTTGTTATCTGGATTTAAAACTCTCCATCCATTATTCGGGAATGTTTGCATTGTAAAATCCTCAACAAATGGAATTGATACACTTTGATTAGGGTCAGTAATCGAGAAAGAAGAAGTGTTCGAATCATTCGTTGTGTTACCGTCGGGTAGTCCATTTGGCATGCTTGTAGAAACAGTAATTGTATGTGCACCTGCATTTGATAATAGCACATTAGGTAATAATACTATTTGGCTTGAACCAGGAGCTAATGAACCTGACCAATTATATGTGTTGTTTGCTCCTCCATCAATACTATAAGTAATAGTTACGCTAGTAATAGTATTATTTCCATAATTGAATAATGTTACTTCTGGTGTTATATTTAAATCACATGAAGTAAAGGAAGAATTTGGAGATACTACTCCAGCGATTCCTGTATTATTGGCAACAGGAGGTACTGCATTCATTCCATTAATAGTCGTAGCTCCAGTATTTTGGGGGTCAAGCCAATCCTTTAATCTTGTTGCTGCTGTTGCGCCAGAATCCCATGAACTAGAAAATTTACCATAAAAATCATGACGTTGACCCGCAGGAGATGAACAATTTGAAGGTCCGCCATAAAGTTGCCCTATAATTCTGTGTTGCATATCAAATAGCGGTGAACCTGATGAGCCAGGCTCTGTAGCTCCATTTAATAATCCATCAAACCACTGCGCAGTTTTCCAGCACATGGCTGAACTATAAACACTTGAACTAGTAGCCCCTGGAGCAAAAGAAATTTTTTTAATATCACCACTTGGGTGGTGAATACAAACAGTTGAATCAGCCGGCACGTCCAAATTTGACCAACCTGAATAATAAATATTATAACTTGAAGGAGGGACAGAGTTTAGTTGTAACAAGGCAACATCAGAATTAGCATTTTTAGCTTTTACAGCTGAACCACTAACAGTTTGGTTAGTTGGCCCATTTGCGTTTAAACATGTGGCACTTTCCCAATTGAATCTGAAAACCCAAGTACTTTCGGTACCATCTGTGCAATGGTTTGCGGTTAAAAAATAAGGAGTGCCATCTTGAGGAACATCATTTACCATTGCTCCTGTGCAACTCTCATTGCCACCTACTACTATACATGCCACACTTCTTTTTTGGTCTTGCCAAGCGCCACCTATTGGGCAGTTAACGTTATTATTGCAGCTGCCGGCATCTCCGTATGCTTTTATAGCATAGTTTTGCAAACTTCTATAGCCATGAGTTACTCTCCATAATTGTAATTGCCCGGTAAACTCTGCATTTGCTGGCTCATAATATTCTAAAATCGACATTTCACCATGTACCAATGTACATCCTAGCTTTTGGTCTTGTTGATTATTTCGCTTTGTAAAAGCACCTATAATTTCTTTCTTATCGGAACTATAAATAAAAAGTTTGGCACCTTCTGGTAAATGATATTTATCAAAAGTTATGTTTATTGATTTTGCATCTTCACTGTAAATTGCCAATTGCCAAAGCTTAGACCCATTAGCAAGAGTGGTCCAAGTTCCACTATTGTGAAGATTCAAGGCCACATAATGATTGTATCCGAAACGATAAGGTAAACTTTTTTCAGAATCACGTTGTATATCTTCTGCAATTAAATCATCGACAGGTGTTTCGGGCAAATTATAAACTGGAATGAAGTTGTTTGAATTAGTTGCAATTGAAATGGGCACTCCGCCTTCATTTATTTGAGAAAATATATTTGAACTAATTAGAATAACAATCAATAAAATAGCAGTAAAAAGGTAATTTTTAGTCATGAAAAAATGTTTTGGGTGGTAAATATATATATTGTTTTATTATTCCGAGGGTGATTAATAATTTTACACAAATCGTCAATTATTTTATAACATAAAATATTCATTTGTTGAACTAATAAATATTTAGCAAATAAATTTCTACATTCGCAACTCAAAAATTACAAACAATATTAGATACAATATCATGGCATACGACATTGAAATGATTAAGGCCCTATATGCTGGAATGGGCGAAAGAATTGAAGCAGCGCGCAAGGTAGTTGGAAAACCATTAACCTTAACAGAAAAAATTTTATATTCACACCTTGCTGAAGCCTTGCCATCAGCAGCATATAGCCGTGGTAGTTCTTATGTAGATTTTAATCCCGACCGTGTAGCCATGCAAGATGCTACAGCGCAAATGGCATTATTGCAATTTATGCAAGCAGGCCGTCCTAAAGTTGCAGTGCCTTCAACAGTGCATTGCGACCATTTAATTACAGCTAAAACAAATTCAGAAAAAGATTTGGCTCGTGCCATTGATGTAAATAAAGAAGTATATGATTTTCTTACATCAGTAAGTAATAAATATGGAATTGGTTTCTGGAAACCAGGCGCAGGTATCATTCACCAAGTAGTGTTAGAAAATTATGCATTCCCTGGTGGGATGATGATTGGCACTGACTCTCACACAGTAAACGCTGGTGGTTTAGGTATGATTGCTATTGGTGTTGGTGGTGCTGATGCTTGCGATGTTATGGCAGGCTTACCTTGGGAATTGAAAATGCCAAAACTAATTGGTGTAAAACTTACTGGAAAGTTAAATGGTTGGGCATCTGCAAAAGATGTAATTTTAAAAGTGGCTGGCATTTTAACCGTAAAAGGTGGTACTGATAAAGTAATAGAATATTTTGGCGATGGTGCCGAAAGTCTATCATGTACTGGTAAAGGTACCATTTGTAATATGGGTGCTGAAGTTGGTGCAACCACTTCAACATTTGGTTACGATGATTCAATGGCTCGCTATTTAAAATCTACAGGACGTGCCGATGTTGCAGAATTGGCAAACAGTGTAAAAGCGCATTTGAATGGCGACCCAGAAGTGTATGCAAATCCAGAAATGTATTTTGATGAAGTAATTACTATCGACTTAAATACTTTGGAACCTCACTTAAATGGTCCTTTTACTCCTGACCGTGCAACCCCAATTAGTCAAGTAAAAGCTGAAGCTGAGAAAAATGGTTGGCCAATGCAAATTCAAGTAGGTTTAATTGGTTCTTGTACCAATTCATCTTACGAAGATATTAGCCGTTCTGCTTCATTAGCAAAACAAGCTGTTGATAAAAAACTAAAATCAAAGGCACAGTTCACAATCACGCCAGGTTCGGAACAAGTGAGATACACTATTGAGCGTGATGGTTTCATTGATACATTCAATCAAATGGGGGCAAATGTTTTTTCAAATGCATGTGGTCCTTGTATTGGTATGTGGGATAGAGATGGCGCTGACAAAGGTGAGAAAAACACAATTGTACATTCATTCAACCGTAACTTTAGCAAGCGTGCTGATGGAAATCCAAATACACATGCATTTGTTGGTTCACCTGAAATAGTTACTGCTTTGGCAATTGCAGGGACATTAGCTTTTAATCCATTAACAGATTCATTAATTAATGAAAATGGTGAATCGGTAATGCTTGATGCTCCTACAGGAAGCGAATTGCCAGAAAAAGGATTCG
The DNA here is from genome assembly GCA_040383485.1 of Flavobacteriales bacterium. Classification (GTDB taxonomy): domain Bacteria; phylum Bacteroidota; class Bacteroidia; order UBA4408; family UBA4408; genus JBEIDK01. The sequence continues at coordinate 48,033 of JBEIDK010000001.1, read as the reverse complement.
CTGTTGAAGATGCTGGTTTTATTGCTCCTGCCGAAGATGGAAGTAAAGTACAAGTTGCAGTAAGTCCAACATCAGGACGCTTGCAATTGCTTGACCCATTTGCAGCTTGGGAAGGAACCAACATTACTGGTTTAAAACTATTAATTAAGGCAAAAGGAAAATGTACAACTGACCATATTTCAATGGCTGGCCCTTGGTTGAAATTCCGAGGACATTTAGATAACATCAGCAACAATATGTTGATTGGTGCAACCAATGCATTTAATGATAAAACCGACAATGTAAAAAACCAGTTAACTGGCGAATATGGCGCAGTGCCTGCAACTCAGCGTGCTTACAAAGCTGCTGGTTTAGGAAGTATTGTGGTTGGTGACGAAAACTATGGTGAAGGTTCATCGCGTGAACATGCAGCAATGGAGCCTCGTCATTTAGGTGTGCGTGCAGTATTGGTAAAATCTTTTGCACGTATTCACGAAACAAACCTAAAGAAGCAAGGTATGTTAGGTTTGACATTCTCAAATACTGCTGATTACGATAAGATTAAAGAAGACGACTCAATTGATATACTTGGCTTAACATCGTTTGCACCGGGTGTTCAATTAACGTTGGTATTAAACCATGCTGATGGTAGTAAGGATGAAATAAAAGTAAATCATTCATACAATGCACAACAAATAGAATGGTTCAAAGCTGGTGGTGCTTTGAATATTATAAGACAGAGTGTAGCTTAAGGATTCATGTTTTGAAAACGAAGGATATTATAAAGGTCATTGAAGATGATGGTTTATAAAGTTAGGCAGAATGGTAGTCACGCTCAATACAAGCATTCTGTGAAAAAAGGATTGGTAACAATACCAATTCATCGTTTATCAAGTGATGTAACTATTGGATTAGAAAAGAGTATATTTAAACAAGCTCAAATTGATAAATAACTAAATTAAATTGAAATGTTACGATATGCAATAATTATTGAAAAAGCCAATGATGGTGGCTATTGTGCTTATGTTCCTGATTTGCCAGGGTGCGTGGGAATGGGCTCAACAAAGGATGAAACCATTCTAAATATAATTGAAGGAATTAAATTTCATTTGGATGGTTTAAAATTGGAAGGTTACCCAATACCTCCGCAGAATAGTGAAGCTGAGAATTTAGTATTTGAATATGCTGCTTAAAAATTTGGACATTCATATAGCTCACAACAAATAGGAATGTTATAAAGCAGGTGGTGCCTTGAATATTATTAGAAAGAGTGTGGCGTAAGGATTTCTTTTCGAAAAATTCTAAATTGGCTGCAAATGTGTAGAGCATTTGCAGCCAATTTTAGTTTTAATACAATGAATTTTATCAGCAGCGTATATTCTATTTGACAAAAGTATTCATAATATTACCTAATGCGGACTAATGCGACAAACTTCAATTGACAAATACCAAGAAATCTGATTCGAATCAATTCATCATTTCAACTAAAAAAATAAAACTTCTTTCCCATTTTATTTTTTTCTCCTCTACAATATTCATTACAAATTTATTTTTAGATGCAATGCTTTTTATTCTATCAATATCGCACACTTCTGCAAGAATCATATATACCTTTGAATTAGTATTAATATAGTTTCTTAACTGAGAAAACAGCTTTTCAAAGTATTCTCCGTTTTCTCCACAATTCCAAGCATATTGTTCGGCAACATTTATTTCCTTAAAATAGTAGGGTGGATTTATAGCTATTACATCAAATTCTTGAATTGGTATTTTCAAGAATACGTCGCTTTCTAATAAAACATAAGAATTACTATTTTTAGTTATATTATTTTCGAAGTTGTATTTCGCGTTTTCTATTGCTTTTAAATTAATGTCGCATGCGGTTACAATTGCTTTTTTTTTATAAGCCAACATGCTTAGTATACCTGTGCCGCAGCCAATTTCTAGAAATTTTTTATTGGTAAGTTCTTGTTTTATTAAAAAACTATAAAAAAACTTTGTGCTAAAAAATAGACTAGGATGGAATACTGTTTTAAATACTTTTATTTTAAATCCATCAATTTTAACAATGGGTTCTGTTTTCAAATAAAGTTTAATGATTGGTTTAATAACAAATTTGTAAATTTTTTCCATCAAAATCCTTCAGTTTCTGGTTGTCTATAACGCCATATTTTATGAAGTAATTTTATTTCATAAGGCATAGCATATATTTTTGATTTGTACCTTATTGCGCTTATTAATTTTACTATTTTTTTATGTTGTTTAGTTAGTTTTATATCTGAAACTGTTGGATGATAGCCATTCAATACAGTTTCAAAATTTCTTATCTTATCAATCATGTATGGCTTTAACCAAGGTGTTAAAGGATTTTTACGTAAGTCAAAATTTTGCCATGCCGGACTGATCCAATCTTCTAATTTTTCTGGAAATGAAAACCCAGCAGCCTTCACTTTTTCATACATATCTGATCCTTCAGTAGGTACTGGACTGTAGGTGTAAATAATAATTTCAGTATCAGGATTTATATCTTTTATTTTTCTAATAAAATTAATGTCGAAATCTATTTGTTCATTTACCTCAGTTTCTGTTTCAGCAGGTGTTCCAAGTACAAATGAATATTCAGGAATAATATCAAATTTTTTTAATCGTGCAGCAAATTCTTCAATCTGTTTGGCAGTTTGAGTACCACCCTTATCCATTTTTTTTAATATTGCATCATTACCAGTTTCTGCACCAAAAAATATCATTTTACATCCTGCATCGCGAATCAATTTCAATGATTCATCTTTATATTTATGCATTGTGTCTATACGCGCTTCTCCCCACCAAATCATATTTTCATCTTTAATAAGCTCTGCAAATTCTACCACCCTTTTTTCTGACACAAAAAAATTATTATCATGAAATTCAATCGCATCGGCTTTATATTTATCTTTTAAATATTTGACATCTTCATAAATAAGTCGAGCTGACTTTCCTTTCCAGCGTGCATTGTATATTGGAACTACTGCGCAAAATGAACAGGTAAACGGACAGCCAAAACTACTGTGATAGCCCATAGTTTTTTTACCTAAATACGTTTTGCCTAAATATTTTTCTAAGGGATATATAGAATTTAGTTTTTCGTATGGGAAAGGAGGTAATGTATCCAATTCGTAAATCTCATCTTTCTTTGTTTTTATTATTTTCCCTTCCTCATAGTAGATAAGGTTAGGTGTTTCTTTATATGATGTTCCAGCTTCTAAACTTGCAATTAATTTCGGGAAACACTTATCTCCCATTCCATTCACAACAAAATCAACGAAACCCGATGATAAAACAGTTAAAGGTTGATTGGATGGGAAATAGCCTCCCCAAATAATTTTTATATCAGGATATTTTTCGCGTATTGTTTTTGAAAAAGGAATTGCTTGCCTTAATTGTGGACCAGGCATTACTGTACTCGCAAAATACTTAGTTTCTCCTTTACATAAAATAGCTTCTATCTTAATCCATGGATCTGTTTCTAAATTTCCATCTACTATATCCCATTCATAAATATTATCAATGCTTGCAGCAACTTGCAAAATGCTATTTGGCAAGCGAGCTTTATGATTTTGAGCCCTAGGGTTAAAGAATAAAATTAGCGACATATTTTTTTCTAAAGTAATACATAAAATGAAATTTAATAATCATGTTTTAATTAATATCAAAAGTTATTAATAATTCAATAAATGGCGTTGTAAAACGCTAAATTTGTATTCTTAAATTTTAAAAATGTTTGATACTGAAAATGAATATTTAAACGGCTTAAATAAGGTGCAACGTGAAGCTGTAATAAATACCGATGGGCCTGTAATGATAATTGCTGGCGCAGGCTCAGGAAAAACTAGAGTGATTACATATCGTATTGCTCACCTAATAAAAAATGGTATCGATGCTTTTAATATTCTTACCCTAACCTTTACTAATAAAGCTTCTCGCGAAATGAAGGAGCGTATTGCCAATTTAATTGGTGGTAATGAAGCAAAGAATCTTTGGATGGGAACTTTTCATAGCGTTTTTGCTAAGATACTTCGGATAGAAAGTGAAAGAATTGGGTATCCAAATAATTTTACAATCTATGATACTGCTGATGCAAAAAATTTAATCAAATCGTTAATCAAGGAAAATGGGTTGAGTGATGAAGTTTATAAACCAAATTTGGTATATAATAGAATTTCAGCAGCTAAAAATAATTTAGTGAGTTGGCAGGCATATCAAAACAACAAAGAGTTGGTTGCAGAAGACTTTAGTAGTCAAAAACCACATTTGGGAAAGCTATATGAGCAATATCAAAAACGCCTGTTTGCAAGTGGAGCAATGGATTTTGATGATTTATTATTTAATACTAATGTGTTGTTTAGAGATTGTCCAGACTTGTTAAGTAAATACCAACATAAATTTAAGTATGTTATGGTTGATGAGTATCAGGATACGAATTATTCTCAATACATTATCGTAAAAAAATTGGCAGCAGCATTTGAAAATGTTTGTGTTGTTGGCGATGACTCTCAGAGTATATATGCTTTTCGTGGAGCAAATATTCAGAACATATTGAATTTTAAAAAGGATTACCCTGAAGCCAAAACCTTTGCTTTAGAACAAAATTATAGAAGCACAAAAGTCATTGTAAATGCAGCCAATTCTATCATTAAAAATAATCAGAATCAGATTAAAAAAAATATTTGGACTGATAATTTAGAAGGCGATAAAATAAAAGTACTTCGCACATTTTCTGATACAGAGGAAGGATGGAATGTTGCTCAAAATATCTTCGATATTAAAAATAATGCGCAAGCACGAAACAAAAATTTCGCCATTTTATATAGAACAAACGCTCAGAGCAGAGCTATGGAAGAAGCTTTGCGAAAAATGAATATTGATTATCGCGTATATGGTGGATTGTCATTCTATCAGCGCAAAGAAATTAAAGATTTACTATCTTATTTTAGGTTATCACTAAATCCGAATGACGAAGAAGCTTTAAAACGTGTAATCAATTACCCCATACGTGGTATTGGGCAAACTAGTATTGATAGAATTGTTTTAGCCGCTGGAGAAAACGAAAAATCAATGTGGCAAATTATTGAAAATATAAGTGCTTATAATACTGGAATAAATTCCGGTACAATTGGAAAAATCAATGACTTTGTTGCAATGATAAAGTCATTTGGGGTTATGATTCCTGTGCAAGAAGCTTACTCCGTTGCCGAACATATTGCTAAGCATACGGGTATCCTTAGAGAATTGTATAACGATAAATCTCCAGAAGGTGTGAGTCGTTATGATAATATTCAAGAATTATTAAATGGTGTAAAAGAATTTGCAGAAGACGATTTAGTAAGAACTGCAACAGAACAATTGCCTGAAGAACCAATGCTAGCTGGCAATGAAAAATCATTAGCTTATTTTATGCAAGACATTGCTTTGTTAACTGATAGCGAACAAAAAGATGAAGATGGAAAAGATGCTGACAAGGTAACTTTAATGACTATTCATTCAGCAAAGGGATTAGAATTCCCATATGTATTTGTAGTTGGCTTAGAAGAAAATTTATTTCCATCTCAAATGACACTTAATAATCGTGAGGACTTAGAAGAAGAACGACGATTATTTTATGTTGCGATTACTCGTGCAGAAAAAAAATTGATGTTATCCTATGCTACAACTCGATTTAAGTATGGTAATTTAATTAGTTGTGAGCCAAGTAGGTTTTTAGAAGAGATTGACCAACAATTTTTAGATTTGCCTACTCCTCAAAAAAAATCTAATTCGTTTGATGAAGAAGACAATGGTGGATGGGGCAACAGAGGAAGTTTTGGAACAAGTAGTTTCACAAAAAAAACAAGTTACAACCCTCCAAATACAACAAAGCCTTTAACTCCGAAGTCTGCTCCTGTTGCTGTGCCTAAAAATTTAACTCGCTTAACTTCGAATACTGGAGGTAGTTCTGTGGCAGATGAAATCTTAGATTTAAATGTCGGCAATAAGGTTGAGCATGCAAGATTTGGAAAAGGAGAAATTATTTTGTTGGAAGGTACTGGTCAAAATCAAAAGGCAACTATTGACTTTGGCAATAATGGTAAAAAACAATTGATATTGAGATTTGCAAAGTTGAAGTTGATTGGGTAATTATATATTATAAAGAACTTTTGGAGAACTTACCTTTATTTATATTATTGGCGCTATTAGCAGAAATTCTCGGAACCATAGGAGGATTCGGCTCTTCATTATTTTTTATTCCAATAGCAAGTTACTTTTTAGATTTTCATTCTGTGCTTGGAGTTACTGCTTTATTTCATGTTTCAAGTAACCTTGCAAAAATTGGAATTTTCAAAGGAGGCTTCGATAAAAAAATTGCATTATCACTTGGAATTCCTGCGGTTGTTTTCGTCATTATTGGTGCATTACTAAGCAAATATGTTGAAACAAAATTTCTTGAAATTACCTTGTCAATTTTTTTAATTTTAATAAGCCTGTTTTTTCTATTTAAAAAAGAAATTCAGGTCAAACCTACATTCGCCAATACCTTAGGAGGTGGAATATTTTCTGGGTTTGTTGCTGGTTTAATTGGTACAGGTGGAGCCATTAGAGGAATAGTTTTGGCCTCTTATAATTTAAAGATGGAAGTTTTTATTGTCACGTCTGCAATGATTGATTTATGTATAGATGCCTCAAGGAGCGTTGTTTATTTCTATAATGGCTATATGCATAAAGACGATTTTTACTTAATTCCTATTCTATTAGTAATTAGCATTGTCGGTACATTTATAGGAAAAAAAATTCTTTTACTTGTTTCTGAAAAGCAATTTAAATCTTTTGTATTGATACTGGTTTTTATTACTGGTTGTCTTTCATTAATTAAGTTTATAAATTAACCTAGCTCATAAATTTAAATTACATCTAAAGTGTTACTTTAGTAAACGAATTTATTATTAATTTTACGTCTAATAATTTAATTGTTTCATTATGAAAAAAAAATTACTATCCTTTTATACTTCATGTTCAATTATTTTCCTCGTTTTTATTGGGTACTCAAATGCACAAGTACAACATAATTGTATGAGTTTTGATGGAGTAAATGATTACATAAGTGCAGCAAATGCGTCAGGCCTAATTGCAGGCGGAACAGGTATTACAATGACTTGTTGGGCCTATATTGACACCCCATTAACTAACAATACAAACTATAATGGATTGTTGGGATTTAGAAATAATACCAATGCTGACTTTTATATGTTACAATTAGCGAATGGTAATATGGAAGCAAGATTCCGAAACAGTGCTGGTACAGCATATACTATTTCTCGAGCAGTTACTCGATATTCATGGCAGCATTTTGCTTTGACTTATGATGGTTCAAAATTAAGGTTCTTTGTGAATGGTGCTATGACTGATTCAATTATTGCTACTGGAACTATTACCAATGCAACAATACCTTTTCTAATGGGAAAAACATTTTGGAATACCACACAGTTTATGCTTCATGGAAAATTAGATGAGGTTAGTTTATGGAATAAAGGTTTAAAATATGACGAAGTATATTGTGCATACAAAAGCACTATCGATACCTCAAAAAGTGGTTTACTACTTTACTATGATTTTAATCAAGGAGTTGCTGGTGGTAATAACACAAGTATTACTTCTGTAAAAGATTCACGTTTAAATATTAATGCTTCTATCATTGGTATGCCGCTCACTGGCAATGGGTCAAATTTTGTTCAAGGTGTTGATAATGCAACGCTATTAAACCAGAATATTTGTCAAGGTCAAACCTTTAATTTTGTTGGTCAACCGTTATCAAATTCAGGATTTTATGTTCATAGATATCCTGGCTCAAATTCATGCGATTCGGTAGTTGAATTGAATTTAGATGTCACAAATTTAACGGCAACTCAGCAAGGAAATTCAATACAAGCCGCACAAGCTGGAGCAACATATCAATGGTTTGACTGCTCTACAAATCAAATAATAAGCGGAGCTACTGCTCAAACTTATAGCCCTTCAAATAATGGAAACTATGCTGCAATTGTTACAACAAGTAATTGTACCGATACAACCAATTGTGTACCTTATATTTTTGTAGGAATTTCTAAAGTTGACGATAGTGAATTACAACTATTTCCAAATCCAGCAAACTCTGAACTGTTTATAAATATGACTGATATGCCAATTAATAGTAGTTATTCAATTATAAATATTGAGGGGCAAATTATTTTATCAGGAAGTATTAGGAATGCAAAACAACCTATTAATATATCTAATTTAAGTAAAGGAATTTATTTTGTTCAAATAAACTCTGATAATTATAAACAGATAGTAAGGAAATTTACTAAGCTATAAATTGTCTTTATTTGAGTATTTGCTAATTAAACTAATAAAGTTAGTTTCTTAGTGCAATAAATATTTTTTGAACTTTTATTGCCTTTTTTAAATAATGAAGAAAATATAAGTGTACGTAAATAAAAAACCTCTGGTATTATTCCAGAGGTTTTTTATTTATTAAAATTATTTAGCGATAACCTTTATATATTTAAGATTCTGATATTTTTATTTCAATAATTTTATCACCCATTCTAATATCATCAATTACATCAATACCTTCAACTACTTTACCAAAACATGTATGGTTTCTATCTAAATGAGCAGTATTATTACGTGAATGAACAATAAAGAATTGTGAGCCACCTGTATCTCTTCCAGCATGAGCCATAGAAAGCACACCTCTGTCATGATACTGGTTTTCTCCACTTACCTCACATTTAATTTTGTATCCTGGGCCACCAGCACCAGTGCCGTTGGGGCAACCTCCTTGTATCACAAAATCAGGAATAACCCTATGAAAGGTTAGTCCATTATAAAAACCTTTTTTACTTAATGTAACAAAGTTTTTAACAGTTTCGGGAGCGTCTTTTTCATAAAATTGAACCTTCATAGTTCCTTTTTCAGTAATTATTTCTGCTGTTTGCATTTTTAAGAATGATTAATTTTTGTCAATATTATAAAATATAAATAGAGTACCAAAAACAAAAAAATTATGCTTATTGGTACACTGTATTCTTGAGCTGCTGGTCACTTTCGTAAATCAATGATTGCTTTTTCTAAGTCTTCAAATTCAAATTTATAACCATGTGCAATTAATCTTTTTGGATATACATTTTGACCATGCAGCAAGACATCACTCATTTCTCCAAAAAAGGTTTTTAAAATTAAGCTTGGTACATTGGGTAAAAAAAATGGCCTTTTCATAACCTTAGCAACTATTTTTGTAAAACTTTCATTGCTTTGATGTTGAGGTGATGCAGCTATATAGATGCCTACTATGCTAGGATCTACAATTGAATTATAAAATATTTGAACAGCATCTTTTACATGAATCCAAGCCATTGATTGCTTGCCACTGCCCAATGCTGAAGCAATACCAAATTTAATTGGCAGAATTAATTTAGGGAAGGCACCAGTTTTTTTGTCTAATACAACAGCTAGCCTTACTTTTACAACTGGGCATATATCATTAAATAAATCAGCCGCTAACTCCCATTTAACGCAACATTCACCTAAAAAATCATTGGCAGGTTTATCATCTTCGTTGTATATCTTATCATCGGCATCTGCACCAAAATAGCCTACTGCTGAAGCAGTTATAAACTTTTCTAACTTTATTTTATTCTGCTTTGTAGCTTGATATAGAAGCTCAGCTCCTTTAACTCTTGAATCAATAATTTGCTTTTTTCTTTCAGCACTCCAATTTTTATCTGCTATTCCTTCTCCTGCTAAGTGTAAAATATAACCTACATTTTCAAAGCAAGCTGTATCGATATAACTTTTTTCTATGTCCCATAAAAAAACCTTAGCATTTTTAATCTTAGAAATTTTTCTAGATAAGGCATGTACTTTAAACCCTTTAGAATGCAGAGTTCGGATTAGACTTCTTCCAATAGTTCCTGTTGCTCCAGATATTAAAACTGTTTTATGATCATTCATTATATTTATATAGCAAGTGTAAAACGTTTGGTTAATAATTATGTTTATTTCTTTAAGAAAATTTTTGTAAAACTTTAAATACTTTTGAAATAAAAAAGAGCATGAAAAATAACATTGACAAGGTAGCACACTTTCACGAAATATTCGAGATTGGGAATAACAATACTCCAACTTTACTATCAGAAAATGAAAATCAACTTCGATATAATTTGCTGAAAGAAGAAAATGAAGAATACTTAGAAGCTTGTAAAGCCGGCAATATGGTTGAAATTGCAGATGCGCTAGGAGATATTTTATACATAACCTTTGGTACAATTATGCGTCATGGTTTACAGCATAAGATGCAAGAAGTTTTTGATGAAATACAAAGAAGTAATATGAGTAAGCTTGATGACAACGGCAAACCAATTTTTAGGGAAGATGGCAAGATTTTAAAAAGCAATAATTATTTTAGACCTGATATTAAATCAATTCTTGAAAGAGATTAACTTTAACTGTAGACATCTACATCAATTATTACCATTACCTTTTTAAATTCCTTGTTTAAATTAAATGCTTGAATATGTTGCATTATAATTTTTTTACTATTTATAATTGACGCGTCTTTTTCAATTTTAATAAGTATGTTTTTGTGATATTGATTTCTGATTTTTTTTACAGGAGGAAATTCTGGCCCTAAAAGTCTTTTTCCAAATTGTGTTTTTAAATTATCTGCTAAGTATTGAGAAGCAACATTCAACTCATTAATATCTTTACTTCTTAAATTTAATTCAATTAATTTTGAAAAAGGTGGATAGTTAAAATTCTTTCTTTCCTCAATTTGTGACTCGTAAAATAATGGATAGTTATTGTTTAAAACTTGCTGTATTACCTTATTCTCTGGGTTAGCAGTTTGTATGATTACGTTTCCTATATCCACACCACGTCCAGCTCTCCCGGATACTTGTATCAACAATTGATAACATCTTTCAAACGAACGAAAATTTGGATAATGCAACAATGAGTCTGCATTAATCACTCCTACAAGTCCTACATTTGTAAAATCTAGTCCTTTCGAAACCATTTGAGTACCAACTAAAATATCAATATTTCCTTCTTCAAATTCATAAATTATTTGCTGAAAGGCATATTTACTTCTTGTTGTATCTAAATCCATTCTTGCAATTTTCGCATCTTGAAAAAATACTTGTAATTCTTCTTCAATTTTTTCGGTACCAGCACCTTTCATTAATACCTCTGTTCCGCCGCATTTAGCGCATACTTGTGGCGGGGGAGTAGAATAACCACAATAATGACAGCGCAAAATATTGACCCCTTTATGGTAGGTTAAACTTACATCGCAATTAATGCACTGAGGAATGTGCGCACATGATTTACATTCAAGCATTGGAGAAAATCCCCGTCTATTTTGAAAAAGTATTACTTGTTTTTTCTTTTCTAAATTTTCGGCTATTGCTTCAATTAATTCATATGAAAAGTAGGAATGTAAATTTTTTTCTTTCCTATACTTTTTCATATCAACTATTGTTGTTTGAGGTAAAATAGAGCTTCCAAATCTATTTTTAATTAAGGCTAATCCATATTTATTTACTTGAGCATTATAGTAGCTTTCTATTGAAGGAGTTGCTGTGCCTAGAACTACCTTTGCTTTGTGTTGAAATGCCAGGTAGATTGCTGCGTCACGAGCATGATATCTTGGAGCAGGTTCATTTTGTTTGTAACTAAAATCATGTTCTTCATCAATGATTATTAAACCAAGATTTGTGAAAGGTAAAAATAGAGAAGACCTTGCACCAAGCACTAAAGGATAGTTGTTAGCTTTTTCTTTATTTAAAACCCTATTCCAAATTTCAACTCTTTCACTTTCGTTTTGCCTTGAATGATATACTCCAACTTTATCACCAAACACTTTTTGTAATCGCACAATTGCTTGAGTAGTAAGCGCAATTTCTGGTAATAAATAAAGTACCTGCTTCCCACTTTTTATTATTTCATCAATAAGTTGTATGTATACTTCTGTTTTGCCACTTCCTGTAACACCATGCAATAAAACTACCTCCTTGCTTTTATGACTTTCTTTTATAGATTCTAGTGCATTAGTTTGTTCATCATTTAAAGGTTTTATTTCTGAAGTAGTACCATCAAAAAAAAATCTATCTTTTTGTTTTTGCGATTGATTAAATATTTTTTTCTTGACTAATGAAGTTAATGCTGAATCTGTTTTTTCTAAACCATCTGTCAATGTGTTTTTTTTAATTTCTGGAAAATTATTTTTTGCATAATTGCAAATTTTTAAATATTGAAGTAAAAGTTCAAGTTGTTTAAAAGCTTTTTTTTCTAATGTATTTATTAGGGCTTCCAATTTCTTTTCATCCTCATATTCGCTATTTAATTGAATTACAGTTTCTAATTTTGGTTTGAATTTTTCAATTATTTGTTGCTCAATATAAATGACATTTTTTTCGAGCAATGACTTTACAATATTATGCACAGATTTAATCCCTAATACTTCGCGCATTTCGTCTAAAGTAAGAATATGTCTGATACTCAATGCTTCTGTAATTAGGAATTCTTTATCTGAAAGTATTTTTGTTTTGAAATCAATTAAATTTCCTGAGTCATCAACAAAATCATTTCGTAATAAATATTTAGCTTCACTACTTAGTTTTAGTCCACTAGGCAATGCAGCATTCATTACTTCACCAATGTTGCATAGATAATAGCTAGCAATCCAATTCCAAAATTCTATTTGTTTAGAACTTACAATTTCTTTATCATCTAAGATACTCTCAACATATTTGGCTTCATATGCAGTAGGGGCTAAATTACTAATGTTACATATTATGCCAGTCAATAGTTTAGCTTTCCCAAAAGGAACTACAACACGCACTCCAATTTTAGCCAAGCCGGTTAAGTTCTGAGGTAGTCGGTAGGTAAAAGTTTTAGGTAATGCCTGAGGTATAATTACATCAATAAATTCTGTTATCAAGTAAATTTTTTTTGAAAGGGATTAAGAAAAATATAATTAAGCATTCATTACTTCTTCCAGTTTTTTTGCCATAGAGGTAAACAAATTATTTAAGGGCTTTTCTAACATCATTTTCATCATTGGATTTACATCACCATTAAAAATCATTTGCGCAGTACAAGTAGTGTCAGAAGTTTTCTCGATATTTACTTTTAGAGTAAATTTAACAGGTGTTTTATCTGTATTTTTAAATAATACAAATTCAATGGGGCATCTTTCTTCAATTTGAAGTCCAATCTTGGCAAGCCCTTTTACTTCAAAAACGCAAATTTCAGTATCACCTTTAAAGCTTTCTACTTGTTCAGGTAAAATCTTCCCTAAATTTTCACTATTACTTACAAAATCATAAACCAATTGCGAAGGCTTATTAATTAACGCTTTTACTGTTTCTATTGTTAACATGAATTTAATTTTTATACAAAAGAAATATTTTATTATCGAACAACACTTTTTATCTGATAAAAATGTTAAAAATGGTATTAATAATTTTCTTACTTTCGCACAAATTATAGTGTATTTTAGATGAACGTTACTATTGATTCGAATTCGGGTTTTTGCTTTGGTGTGGTATATGCTATTCAAATGGCAGAAGATGAACTTGAAGAAAGTGGTCACTTATATTGTTTAGGTGACATTGTCCATAATAACATGGAAGTAGATAGGTTAAAAGCTAAAGGACTCCAAATAATTAATCATGACGATTTAAAGTTATTGCATGATTGCAAAGTTTTAATTCGTGCTCATGGCGAACCACCAGAAACTTATGAACTTGCCATAAAAAACAATATTGAGTTAATTGATGCCTCTTGTCCAGTAGTTTTAAAATTGCAAAATCGTGTTCGTGAAGGTTATGAAGAAGTGATTGAAAGTAAAGGACAAATAGTAATTTACGGAATCGAAGGTCATGCTGAAGTAAATGGGTTAAAAGGCCAAACAAATGGTAATGCCATTATAGTTATGAATGATGAGGACCTTAATAAAATTGATTACTCAAAACCAATTCAATTATATTCTCAAACTACTAAAAGCACGAAAGGCTTTTTACATATAAAAACGCAAATAGAAAAGCGTTTACAAGAAAACGGAAACACTACTCCTGTTGAGTTTGAAGCAAATGATACATTATGCCGTCAAGTAAGTAATAGAGAGCCTCAACTTAGAATATTTGCTAAGAATTATGATGTAATTGTATTTGTTAGCGGTAAAAAAAGTAGCAATGGTAAAATTTTGCATGATGTATGTAAGCAAGAAAATCCTAACACTTATTTTATTTCAGAACCGAATGAATTAAATATAGATTGGTTTAATGCATCAAACAATATCGGAATATGTGGAGCAACATCAACACCCTTGTGGTTGATGGAACAAGTACGTGATGCTATCCTCTCTTTTTCAACAGAGTCAATTACTGCTTAATTAAGTATTTTGATAAAAGATACAGATTCAATTTTTATTTCAGGCTTTACTTATGTTCGCAATGGTTTTACATTCGGATATCCATTCTTGGAGTCTATGAAATCTATTTTGCCATTGGTTGATGAGTTGGTTGTTGCTGTTGGTAATTCAACGGATGGTACTCGTGAAGCGGTTGCACAATTGCACCCAAGTAAAATTAAAATCATTGATACTGTTTGGGATGATAATTTGCGTGAAGGAGGAAAAATTTTTGCACAGCAAGCAAATATTGCACTCGATAATTGCAAAGGTAAATGGGCATTTCATATTCAAGCTGATGAGTTGATACATGAGAATGATTATGAAACAATAAAAAAAGCAATTGCAGTTGCCGATAAAAATGAAGAAATAGAAGGAATATTATTTGATTTTTTAAACTTTTATGGTGGCTTTCATCATATTGGCGCTACTAGGAAATGGCATAGAAAAGAAGTTAGAATTGTAAGAAATATTCCTACTATCAGAAGTTATAGAGATTCGCAAGGTTTTAGAAAATATAATTCTATTCAAGAATGGAATTCTGGGGCAAAGGGGCGTTCTTTAAATGTTTTATATGTTCAAGTACCTTTTTACCATTATAGCTATGCTCGTAAGCCTCAACTAATGCAGAAAAAGAATAATTATTTCAACTCTTTTTGGCACGATGATAAGTGGCTAGAGCAGAACAATTCTAAAAAAGATGAGTACGATTATAGCATTGTAGATTCTGTAAAATCTTTTAAAGGTACCCACCCATTGCTAATGAAGCAACTTGTGGATGCGCAAGATTGGGAATTTAAATTCGACCCAAAACAAGCAAAATTCTCTGTAAAAGGTAAATTTTTATTTGTTGTTGAAAACCTTACCGGCTGGCGTATAGGTGAATATAAAAATTACAAAATTGTAAAGTCTACACAATAAGATTAAAGTTTTCCTGCTACAACAACTTGCTTTTTATATTGATTAGTATTGCCATTCGTTTCAAAGGTTGAAACAATAATCAAATAGATACCTATTTCAGATTTCTCATTATTTGTATTTGTTCCATCCCAACTTATAACATCATTAGTAGTCCCCAATAACAGATTATTCGCTAGTTCCTTAATCAACACTCCTCTCTGATTGTAAATATTGATGTTGCAAACGTTTCCTTGGGTTTGAGATTTTAAAGTAATTAATAAAACATCTTCATAACCATCATTGTCTGGTGAGAAAATTTCTTTTGATAATGTAATAAAATCATCCGAATTTTTTGTAACATTAAATTGAGAATTTTGGTATGTTGGCGTTCCAAATCCTACAGTTTGAGAGGCGCTATGCCAATTTCCAATTACTCTTGATGGCAAATTAAAACTTATCCTTTCCAACGAAACGCCTTTAGTACTTTTCAATAATGGAAATTGCATTTCATCGTTGTAAAAAGCATAATCAATCAATTCTAAATTTGCTTTTGAAATAGCAAAAGAACCCTCTGTTATTGATAATGTTGGCATGTTATCTACCACAATAAAATTCTTCTTATTCTCAACATTATATCTTGCAATAATATCTTCTTTATTCTCTGTTATTACATAATACTTACCAGGAAAAATTAAATAACCAATACTATCAATTTCAGAAATAGAACTTAGTGATAGATTAGTAGAATCTATATTTGAAATTCTTAAATGTTTTAGGTCAATAACTTTTAAACTATTGTTATAAATTTCAACATAATCATAACCATCTGTTTGAGGATTATACAATATTTCATTTACTAAAACATCGTTAGCAATGGCATCTTCAGCAATTGCAAATTCCGACGACGAGTTACTGGTTAAATTATTACCAACACAATCAGAAATAGTAGTGTTAACATTTATTTGATATGTTGTTTTAAGAACAAATTGTTTATTAAAGGTAAGAATGATATCACTCGCATTAACCCCTGCAATTATTGCTGAGTATGGCTTGCCGATGGCGTTATCAACTTGGTATAAATTTGTATCTAAAATAGAAGTACCACTTAAGGTTTCTGTAAAGAATAAACGTAGTTTATTATTATCAACTATTAGCGCTCTTATCAACTCTGGTTTTATTATATCGGGATTAGATTCGTTTACTGAATTCAAAATTCCTGGGGTGCCTCCATTTGCAGATGCAGAAGCTTTCCAATTACCTAAACCTCCGCAAGGATTATTTGGGTCTATTTGTTCTAAACTCCAACCGCCATTTGCTTTATATGTACTGCCATACCATGAGTCCGAAAAGTTTACAATGCTAATAATTTCATTCTGTGGGTTAAGAATTTTCAGTATTTCACCAGTATTAGAAATTGAAACACTATTTACTCCTATTGTTTTTCCATAATTTACAAAGCTTGCCTCTTCATCAATGTTGCAAATTAAAGCATACTCATTCGGATTTATAGTTATACATCCTATTGTATTTATTGTAGTGCCCGAAACATATGAATAGTCATTTAAACTTATTGGAAAACTGCCTTTATTAAGTATTTCTACATATTCTAATTCTGGCAAATTGTTAATAACTGGCGTAGGGTCAGCCATAATTTCATTAATGACTAACTCATAGAGGTTTGCAATATTATTCGAGAAATTTATAGATGAATTTGATGTGCTTAAATTACCATTGCAATCACTAATAGTGCTTGATATTGTTACAGTATAAATAATATTTGTAGAAAAATTCTGAATGGTTTTAATAATTATTGAATTAGAAAATTCGTTACCAACAAAAATTTGAGACAAGGTTAAATTATTATTGAAACTTATATTGGAGTTAGTAAAACTCAAGGTAGAAACCAATTCAGAAAAATTTAATTGAATTGTATTTGAATCAAGAACACAAATGTTCTTAATTTTAGGAGCAAGGTTGTCCGGATTAGAATCATTTACAGAGTTTAATCCTCCTGGAGTGCCACCCCATAATGTAGTTGCAGCAATCCAATTTGTCTTTTCTGCACATAAATTATTCGGATCAATTTTTTCTAAACTCCAACCACCAAGTGCCTTGTCAGTACTGCCATACCATGTATCAGAATAATTTGTAAAGCAAATATCATGTCCTGAACTATCTTGTAACAATAAATTTGTACCAGTGTTTGTTAAGAACGAATTAGCCAAATCAGGAATATTAACTATGTTGTAGTTGCCAACAGAGGCTAAGGCAAGAGCATTTTGTGGAGAAGTGATTATTGCATAACCATTTGCAGCAATAAACCCTGATTCAATTGTTTTTTCCGTTGTACCATATTTAAATTTCCAATTTGTTAAATTAATAGGAAAATTTGTTCTATTGTAAATTTCTACATACTCAACATTGGGTAGGTTTTGAGGAGGGTCAGGGTCCGCCATTATTTCATTAAATACTATATCAAAAGTGCTAGGATTATATCTTGAAAAATTAGAATTTAATACCCCTCCTTGCGGATTTCCAGCACAATCAAATAATAGTCCAGTTATTGAAATTATATATATGGTATTAATGGCAAATGGATTTGAAAAAACCAATTTTACATTATTACCCAAAGCGCCAGATATTAAAATACTTGTTGGATTGCCTATGCCATTATTTACAAAATAACCTAATGGATTATTAAGCACTGATGTTAAAACAATTTCGGAAAATTGAACTTGTATTGTTGAATCATTTATTATTGAAGTTGATAGTATACCTGGAGAAATGTTATCTGTATTAATCCCATAAATTGAATTAACGATTCCTGGTGTTCCGCCATTAATGTTTTCACTAGCCCGCCAATTAGTATTTGTACCGCATGGATTGTTTGGGTCTATTTGCTCAATACTCCAACCTCCATTGGCTTTTAAAGCATCTAAATACCATTGGTCAGTATATGAAATTTGGTGCAGAATATCACCAAAATTATTTTTCAAGACTAAGGACGTTCCAGTATTTGTTAATGAAGAAGTTGAAAGACCTGTTAATGAAATTAAATTTGGTAAAGTATTATAAGCAGCAGAACTAATTGGATTTACAAGCAATACATAAGCGCCAGAAGCCAAATTATAAGCGGGTAAAGTTTTTATAGAGTTTCCAATGGTTAAGGTAAAATTGTTTAAATTTATTGTATTACTTGATTTGTTGTAAAGTTCAATATATTCTGCATCGGGCAAGCCAACAGTAGGAGTAGGGTCCGCCATAATTTCATTAATAACAACATCAAATAATTTTGCAACATAAAAGTTAATGGTTGTATTAGAATTTATAACATTGTTAGAGATGTCAGTGACATTATTAATTGTAAGTGTATTTTCTAATCCATTCATTAATCCGTTCGCAAAGGTCAGGTGCACAAGTGAAAAATTATTTGCATCAACTTGCGCATTAACAGGATTGCCAATTGTATTATTAACTGTATAGTTTAAAACATTTTGAGCACTAGTGGCATCAATATCTTCATTAAATAAAACATCTAATTGGTTATTACTTACAACTGTTGTTGAGTTTATAAGTGGAGGGGTTGTGTCAAGAATAATTGGCCCAACATTAATGTCATCCAACCAATGCTTTTTAAAATTAGATGCAACAGATTGTCTCACTAAAAAACCAAAAAAATTACTTGATATTACACTAAAATCGGTTACTGTTTGTTCGGTAACAAAGCTATTACCAGTTCCATTTACCTCACGTTTAAGAATCCATAAATTATTAATATCGCGCGTAACCTTAACCTTAACTTTATTGTTAGATGAACTAACCGATGCATTTGCTCCATCAATAATCATAGTTGTATTGCCATTAGCAATTTTGTATAATGAAATTTCGTCGGATGTTCCTCCAATTCTTACAAAGTATCCATTCTGTGTTTGTTTTAAGTTTGAAACGTCACTCATTAAAAAAATATCTACGAAATTGACACTAGAAGTAGAAACGCCAACACGAGTATAAAACTCCCATTGTGCTTGTGTTGCTTGTGATGAAGCTGTTGATAAATAAAAAGTATCGTTTACAGTTATTGAGTTAGAACGTAAGCTATCGCCACCAATTACAAATTTACCAACATCACCAACCCAAATCGGGTTCTGAGTATAATTGCCATCAGAAAAATTTTCACTAACCTGGCAAACTCCAAGATTTGAATAAACAACATACATTAAAAAAAGGATTCTTTTCATCATTCTACTTTTATGTAAATAAATAGTATAAAGTTGAATTGGCAAAATCTAAGAGTTTGTTACTAAAACCTGTTAAGGTTAGATATTTACTATACTCATTTAAATATAAATTTTAAAATGTTTACTTACAAATAGTAAGAGACTATGCGTAACGGGTCGTTTAGTAGAGTAAAGAGTTTTTTAACCAATTCTTTCAATATCATTAAGTTTAATTTAATGTTTATATTTATTGCTCTTGCCATTCAATGTCTCTTCAATAACAATTTCTACTCAATCCGAAATTATTCTTTATTTTCGCCAAAAAATATATTATGCCAATAGTATCGCACAAGGGTACCTACATGCCTCAGTCGCCAATTAGAAAACTAGTTCCTTTTGCAGAAGCAGCAAAAAAAAGGGGTACAAAAATATACCACCTAAATATTGGTCAGCCAGATATTGAAACACCTGAAACAATGATGAATGCAATACATAACTTTTCGCCAAAAGTTGTTGAGTATAGTCACAGTGCTGGCATAGAAAGCTATAGAAGAAAATTGGCTGGATATTACGATACTTATAATATCAACGTAAGTTATGAAGATATTATGATTACCACTGGTGGAAGTGAAGCAATTGAAATTGCTATGATGACTTGCCTAAATGCTGGTGATGAAATAATTATTCCAGAACCTTTTTATGCTAACTATAATGGATTTTCAACTCAAGCCGATGTTAAAGTAAAGCCTGTACGCTCTTATATTGAATCTGGATTTGCATTGCCTTCAAAAGCCGATTTTGAAAATGTAATAACTCCAAAAACAAAAGCAATAATGATTTGTAATCCTGGAAATCCAACAGGATATTTATATAGCAGAGCAGAATTAGAATCGCTAAAAGAACTTGCGTTAAAATACGATTTATGGTTATTTAGTGATGAGGTTTATCGCGAGTTTTGTTACGATGGCAAAGAGTATGTTTCGGTAATGCATCTAGAAGGTGTAGAGCAAAACGTAATCTTACTTGATTCTATTTCTAAGAGGTATAGTGCTTGTGGAGCTAGAATTGGAGCACTAATAAGTAAGAATAAAGAAGTAATGGCAACAGCACTTAAGTTTGCTCAAGCAAGACTTAGTCCGCCAACATTCGGACAAGTTGCTGCCGAAGCTGCAATTGATACTCCCCAGAGCTATTTTGATAATGTAAAGGCAGAATATGTAAGTAGAAGAAATTTTGTGGTTCATGCACTTAACAATATGAAAGGTGTGTTCTGCCCAATGCCAAGCGGTGCTTTTTATTGCATAGCTAAATTACCAATTGATAATGCTGATAAGTTTTGTCAATGGCTTTTAGAAGATTTTAATCTTGATAACAAAACTGTTATGCTAGCTCCTGCAACAGGTTTTTATTCAACCGAAGGAGCAGGTAATGATGAGGTAAGAATAGCATATGTTTTAAATTTGGATGATTTAAAACAAGCTATGAAGGCTTTAGATGCTGCATTAAAAGTTTATCCAGGCAAAACAAACTAATTTAAACTCATGAGAGATTTGTTTTTTACAATTGTTGCAGTATATGTAGTATGGAAAATTTGGAGTGAGATTTCTTCTCAAAGAAATAAAAGAAATAATCCTAATCATTCCAACCATCATCATCCTAATGGTACTAGTAAACCTAATGATGATGAATATATTGATTACGAAGAAGTAAAGTGATTTAATGTTACCAAAAAAGATTACCGACAAACAACACATTAATTAAATAATAATGAATAAGACCTTAAAATATACTTTAGCCATTGTTGGGGTTTTGATTATAGTTCTATTAATTGCTAAAAAAGCTGGTTTTATTGGTAATAAAAGTCTTACATCAGTAACAGTTGAAAAAGTAAAGAGAAGAGATATAACTGAATTAGTATCGGCAAGTGGCAAGATACAACCAGAAGTAGAAGTAAAGATATCACCTGATGTTTCAGGTGAAATAGTGGAACTCTATATCAAGGAAGGGCAGCAAGTGAAAAAAGGTGAATTGTTGTGTAGAATAAATCCTGGATTGTATGAATCAAGTCGCGATAGGATGGAGGCTTCAGTAAATACCGCCAAGGCTAATTTAAGTAACTCAAATGCAAGACTTGTGCAAGCCAAAGCAACATTTGTGAACCTAGAAACAACCTATAATCGCAATAAAAAACTATTTGAACAAGGTGCAATTTCTCAAGCAGATTATGACAATTCAAGTGCACAATACAATGCTGCAAAGGCAGATTTGGAGGCATTACAGCAAACTATAAGAGCATCTGAGTTTAATGTTGCAAATGCAATGGCATCGTTAAAAGAAGCCAAAGAAAACTTAGGAAGAACATCAATATTTTCTCCTGTAAATGGTAGGGTAAGCAAGTTAAATATTGAGTTAGGCGAAAGGGTCGTAGGCACATCTCAAATGGCTGGTACTGAACTATTAAGAATTGCCGATTTGAATGAGATGGAAGTATTGGTGGACGTGAATGAAAATGATATTGTAAAAGTACATTTAAACGATTCTGTAGACATCAGTGTTGATGCTTATTTAGGTAAAAAGTTTAATGGTTTAGTAACCGAAATTGCAAATTCAGCAACCAATATTAATAACAATTCTGGAACTGACCAGGTTACAAACTTTCAAGTTAAAATTAGAATTGGTCGTGAGTCATATTTACAATTGATAAATGAAAATAATCCTGCACCATTTAGACCTGGCATGACCGCCACCGTTGATATAAAAACAAGAACTGAAAAAAATGTATTAAGTATTCCAATACAATGTGTTACTCAAAGAACCGATACAAGTGCAGCATCAAGTAAGAAAGAGAAAGTTGCCGACATTGATAATAAAATTCCAATTCAGTTGGTATTTATAAATAGTAATGGTAAAGCAGAAATTAGACCAGTAAAAACTGGTATTATTGATAATAACTATATTCAAATTTTGGAAGGTTTAAAAGAAGGGCAAGAAGTAATAACTGCACCATATAAACTAATAACCAAACGACTAAAAAACCGCGATAAGGTTAAGATTGTTACCAAAGAGGAGCTTCCTAAAGAGGTTGAAAAAGAAGAAAATTAGTTTTGAATCTAGTGCTTGTAATTCTTCACTGTTTGTATAAATAATTTCACCTTCTCTTTATCAGTATCAGGATAAACACCATGTCCTAAATTTGCAATATGTTTACTACTTCCAAATTTCTTTAGCATTTTTTCTGCTTCGCTAACAATAAACTCATCATTACCATACAGTACGCATGGGTCTAAATTACCTTGTAGTGTTTTCTTAGAACCAATTATTGCTCTAGACTCTACTATGTCCATGTTCCAATCAAGGCCTATAGTATTACAGTTTAATTTCGACATTTCCGCTCTTGCAAAAAACGCACCTTTTGCAAAAACTGTTATTGGTATATTGGGGTATTCCTCTTTAATTGAATTGCAAATAATATTTATATATTTTAATGAAAATTCTTTATAGGACTCCGGAGAAAGTATACCCGCCCAACTATCAAATATTTGCAACATTGCAGCCCCAGCTTTTATTTGAGCTTTTAAGTAATTAATTGTACTAGTTGTTATCATTTCTAATAACGTATGTGATAGAATATTATTAGTGAATAACATCTTTTTTGCTTTTGAAAATGTTTTGCTTCCATTGCCTTCCACCATATAACAAAAAATTGTGAATGGCGCTCCAGCAAAGCCAATCAGAGGCAATCGTCCGGCAAGTTCTTTCACAGTAATTTCTATTGATTTTGGCATGTATTCGTAATCCTGATACTCTGCTAAATGCAATTTATTTAAATCGTACTTATTAGTTATTGTGTTTTCGAAATACGGGCCTTTACTTTCCACCATTTGATATGGAAGTCCCATTGCTTCTGGGATAACAAGTATGTCAGAGAAAATAATAGCGGCATCTACATCTAAAATATCAACAGGCTGTATTGTTACTTCACAAACTAGTTCTGGATTTTTTACAAGGTTTATAAAAGAACCAGCATGGGCCCGTACTTCTCTATATTCAGGTAAAATTCTACCTGCTTGTCTCATTAACCAAACTGGTGTTCGTTCGGTATTTTCGCCATTTGCAGCTCTTAATATTATATCGTTTTTATATGTAGTCATCTGTAATTTATTTTGGGCTGCAAATCTATTTTTTTTGTAGTAATTAATTTTAAAATTATAATACTTAAATCACTAATGATTATATGCTGTATAGGTTATAACGTCTTTATCTGTAATGGTTTTATCACATAAAATAATCAAGCGTTCAATAACATTTTTAAATTCTCTAATATTTCCTGACCAAGGCATTTTTTGCATTTCTTTAATGGCATCTTTTGTAAAAGATTTTTTAATCATGTTCTGCTCGTCACAAATTTTATTTACAAAATATTCAGCAAGTATAGGTATGTCATCTTTTCTTTCAGCCAATGAAGGAACGTGAATAGGAATAACATTTAATCTATGGTATAAATCTTCTCTGAAATTATTTTCTGCAATTTCTTTTTTTAAATCTTTATTGGTTGCGGCAATTACACGAACATTTATTTTAAATTCCTTATCGCCTCCAACTTTTGTAATCTTATTTTCTTGCAAAGCTCTTAATACCTTAGCCTGAGCAGAAAGACTCATATCCCCAATTTCATCAAGAAAAATTGTTCCTCCATCCGCTTGTTCAAACTTGCCTTTACGTGTGGCAATTGCACTAGTAAAAGCTCCCTTTTCGTGGCCGAATAATTCGCTTTCAATTAGTTCAGAAGGTATAGCGGCACAATTTACTTCTATCAGCGGCGCTGCATTTCTATTACTTTTTTCATGAATTGAACGGGCTACAAGTTCTTTTCCTGTTCCATTTCCGCCTGTTATTAATACTCTTGCCTCTGTTGGTGCTACACGTTCAATTAATTCAATTATTTTTTTTATTTCAATACTTTGTCCAACCATCTCAACTGATGGTTTACCAAGTTTTTTTTTCAGAATTTTTGTTTCAGTTACAAGAGCTTTTTTATCTAATGCATTTCTTACAGTTACCAATAATCTATTTAAGTCTAGTGGTTTTTGAATAAAATCAAACGCGCCATTTTTTACTGCATCTACGGCGGTTTCTATGTTGCCATGTCCTGATATCATAATTACTTGTGTAGCTATCCCTTCTTTTTGTATAGTTTGTAATAGTTCTAGTCCATCCATCTGAGGCATTTTTATGTCGCATAGCATCAAATCGTAATTATTCTTTTGAAGTTTAAGAAGTGCTTCTTTTCCATCAGATGCATCATCAACTTTAAAATTTTCAAGTTCTAAAATATCTTTTAGTGCGGCGCGTATTGCACGTTCATCATCAACTACAAGTATTGTTTGCATTTTTTTAAATTATTTATTGCCATTCATTACAAAATCAGCAATTGTAATATAGTATTTACTTTTTATTTTTTCTTTCTTTTTTTGAGCAATTAGTCCAGAATGCTTTATGCCACCTTGATAATATCTTTGAAACCAAGGTCCAATTCCCACAATAGCTTCAATTGGAGATATTGTTGAAGCAACTGTAAGGTATAATGTTACAAAACCAGCAGTCAGTAAAAATGAATTGATACTGTTTTTATAATCACCAGAATATGCTTGTCCTAATCCTGGAATGATATAACTGAGAATTTTAGCACGATTAACACTAAATTTATTTTCCTTTAAAAATGCATTATAAATATCATTTAGTTTTTTTTTTGTATTCATTATCTTTTGAGTAAATATTTTCAAAACTTTCCAAGGCTTTTTCATAATTACCTTGCATGTAATATATACTTCCTTCATAAAATTTTTTTCGGGCAATGTTTTTTAAAGAAAGTGAATCACTAATATTGAAAATTTCTAAAAGAGCATAGTCATAACTTTTAAGTTGCATATAACAGAGCACTTTATTAAATATACTTTCTAGCTTTATGCTATCATTTAAACTTGAATTATATGCTAAGTCAAAATAATTTATTGCTTCATTATATTCGGCTAACTTATAATATGAGGTTCCTATGTTTTGATAGCATTGAGGACCATATATTTCTTTATCGAAAAAAATTAAACGCTTGTAATTTTTTATTGCATCGCTAAAACTAGCATTCTTAAAGCATTCATTCGAGTATTCAAAAAGTTCTTTAGGTGTTTGTGCTTTAATATTTGTGCAGCACAAAAAACTAATCCATATCAGTAATTTCTTCAATTTGTTTTTTGTAAGCATCTTTTATTTTCTTATTCTTAATAATAGCGGCCTTATAAGAGCCATAAATATTGCCGAGGTAAAATCCAGTGCCTAATGAACCAAAAATCCAACCACCAACACTTTTAATGCCTTTCTTTTCAAAATATCTGTATGATTGAAATGAATTAATTCCAACAAAAACCAAAGCAATAATTCCGTCCTTAATATTACCGGTGTAAACTTTGCCTAGACCGGGAATAACTAGTGATAAACCAGCTGCCAAAATTGGTTTTTTGTATTTGTATTTTAATGCATCGTTTAACACAACCTTACTTTTTAAAACCGAAGTGCTTTGATTATTTAATTGATTTAATTTTCCAATTGCTTCATTCCACATATACATTGAAGTATATGAATAAGATTGAAGTATTATTCTTTGTTCAGTATCTAATTTTGTATTTTTATTAATTACATTTAATGCCTCTTGTGGTTTAATTTGTATGAGGCTTTTTATATATTCTATAAACACTGAGGTATTGATTGAATCTGAGTTGTTATAAGTTTTATTTGTAAACTTTATTACGCCTAAAGCATCGCCCGATTTCCTCTTGTTATAAAATAACTTTGTTATTAACGAATCTGTTTTAGGATAAAAAAACAATACCCTTTCAAATTCTTCAGTTGCTAATTGATATTGCCCCGAAGTTTGTAAATAATTTGCATATTCTAAACTATTCTTGATGTCAAATAAATTTTGAGAGAAATTATTTTTCGAAATTAGAATTAGAGAAAATAGCAATAAAATTTGTTTTAAATACTTCAATAGAGACATTTTGTTTTTTAATTATGGCTTATCAATTAAAAGATGTTGCTTTTCATCTACTTCATACTGCTCAGGTGCTAATCCATTGCACCTACTTAGCCTATCTAAGGCATTTAGACTCCCTTTAATTAGCCCAAATTTTTTAATACATTGCAAAGCATATTCAGAACAAGATGGCGTAAAATTACATTTACTATTATCTTGTGATGAGATAAAGGATTTGTAAAAAAGAAACAACATTGAAAAGGTTAATTGTAATTCGTTTTTATTATCCCTAGCTTCAGAATAACTTTTTTTAGATTCATTAATTTTTACGGATTTCTTTAATTCTTCAAATTCTCCAATTGTTTGAGAGTGAATTTCTGAATTAAATAATAGTATAAATAATGTAAAAATTAAGGAGTTTAAATTTATCTTCAATGTAATTTTATGTTTTTGTGGTTAAAAAAAACGACCACTCCACTTTTTGAAATTTTCTTTTTGATTGGCATTGGCATCAAATTGTTTGATAATTGCAAAGTTTTTATAGTATATATTTCTACTATGTCTGCATATTATTTGTCTGAGTTTACCATTGTTAATTACTTCTAGCGATATGTCATCGTCAGAGTAATAAGATATCCATTCATTTAAATCTTCTTTTAATTCATAACCATTAATACTTACAATTTTATCATTAATCATAAGGCCTTTATTCTCGCTTTCAGAATTGGGGAAAATATTTGAAACTATAAACTTACCATTGTCTTGTATAGCTTTAAATCCTAAAACAGCCTCATATATATTTTTAACTGGTACAATTGAAAGTTCAAGTCCAACATACTCTAAACTTTCTTTAATTGCTTGTACCATCGATTTTGTTGAATAAACATGTTCATCAAAAATCCAATCTAGATTATTGCCAGCAGTTTCATTTATAATTTTTCTATAATCAGCTTCAGTATAACCTTTGCCTGCTTTTGCATAATCATTGTATAAAATACGCATAACATCATCCAAGCATTTTTTATTTTGAGAGCTTTTTCTGATATTAATATCAGTAATAAATGCAACTAAACAGCCTTCTGTATAAATAGAAACTTTGCGGTCTGGTACTCCTTTAGAATAGCCATCTAGCCATGTGTCAAAACCTGATTCGGCCAATGAATAATTGTACCTTCCATAATTATCAAAATGTTTCTTTAGTTGATTATTGAAACAATTAAAATAATCATCATCACTAAAAACTCCACTTCTGTATAACAGATAATCACCATAATAAGTAGTTACTCCTTCGCAAACAAAACCTAAAGAAGAATAATTTTCTTTGGTATAGTCATACGGATACATCTCTGCAGGTCTTATGGCTTTAATATTCCAATGATGAAAAAGCTCATGACAGCTTACGCCTAGCAGTTCATGATATATTTCTTTTTTCATGAGGTTATAGGTTGGCCCTAGCACTATAACGGTGCTATTACTATGTTCAACACCATGATAAAAATTATAAGGTACAATTTGAAACATAAAATGAAACACATCGGTTTCTATACCATTAAAAATATTTAGTTGCTCATTTATGAAAATAAAAAAATCACTTATAAGTTTACTAAAATTAGGACGACATTCGCCTTGAAACCAAAGATTAAACTCAATTCCATCAATAACAAAAAAATCTCTTTTTATTGTTGCACTTGCAATAAATGGACTGTCAACTAATTCGTGGTAATTTTTTGCAAGAAGTTTTATTAATTTTTTATCACTTGAAATTTCAATTTCGCTCTCCATGATTAATGACTGCGCAATCTTATAATTATTTGGAATTTCTATTTCTAATGTGCAAGCATTATCTATGTTTTCTGTATCATATACCAAACAATTTATCGGATTTACATATAGCTGTTCATTATTTAAAAAAGTTGAACCTGCATTTAATTCAGCAGCATAATATTGATAGCTAATTACTATTTGTTCGCATTTTTGAGTGTTGACTATCCAAGAGTCTTTCGTGTTTTTTTTATAGATAACGCTCACTCCTTTATCATCTTTAATATTGAAGTTACGAATGTTTTTGGCAAAATTACCCAATTCATAGCGCCCTGGTCTCCAAGCAGGAAGTTGTAAATTAATATTAGTTCTATTTTTAATATCTAGAGTAAATTGAACATCAATAAACTGTTCCTGTGGACTTTTATATGAAATTTTATATGTCATATTCCAATTTTTTTAACTTTTATAAGTTGCAATAATAAGGAAAATAGCTTTGCTTTTTTAACCTATTTTTTCATCATGTAACTAATAATTCATTGCTATTTTCCATCATTTAAACAACATCAATTAAATTATGGATTAATATTTTCTTTTTTTACTACATTCGCAATCTAAATCAATTTAGAATAATTCTAAATAATGTTGAAGTCCTTATCAGAATTGAAGCTTGGAGAATCTGCAAGCATAGAAAGTTTCAGTGATTTATCACTTTCATTAAAAATATTAGAAATGGGTTGTACACCAGGTGAAATAGTTAAGCTTATTAGAATTGCTCCAGCAGGCGACCCTATTGCTATCGAAATTGATGGATATGTTCTCAGTTTAAGAAAAAAGGAAGCAGCCACAGTTAAAGTAAAATTGATTGCATAGATAGTGAATTCTTCAAGCGATAAAATATTAAAGATTGCCTTGATAGGTAACCCTAACACGGGTAAATCTTCCCTATTTAATTCATTAACAGGGCTAAATCAACATATAGGAAATTTCCCAGGTATTACTGTTGATAAAAAAGTTGGCTACTTTAAATTACCAGATAAAACTGAAGCTAAAATTCTTGATTTGCCAGGCACGTATAGTCTTTTTCCAAAGTCAATAGATGAAGAAGTGGCTGTTAAAGTATTATGTAATTCAAATCACGATGATTTTCCTGACGTTACCATTGTAGTTGCAGATGCTACTAATTTAAAACGAAGTTTGTTCTTATGCAGTCAAGTAATCGACCTTAAAATACCTGTTGTTCTAGCTTTAAATATGGTAGACCTTGCAAAGAAAAATAGGGTAGAAATTAATATTGATAAGCTATCAGAGTTGCTTGGCGTTCCTGTAGTAGCCATGAATGCTCGCGAAAGTATTGGAATAGAAGAATTAAAGAGTGCGTTGCAAAATAAAATTAAGGCATCTTCTCAAAACATTGTTGAAATTGATAAACTAGAGGAAAGGGTTATTAAAGATATCAGCAATGCCTTGCAAGCAAATTGTGTTTTTGCTTCGTTTATTGTTGCAAATAATTTGCATAATATTACTTATTACAGTCATAATATTGAGAAACGTGAAGAGATTAAAAATATATTAGAATTAAATAATACCTCCGAACAAAAATTGCAGGCTTTAGAGAGTATTGAACGTTATAGGCAACTTACTAATATTATCTCTCAAACTGTTTCGCGTCCAAAACTTAACAATCCTCTAACAAAAAAGCTTGATGATATTTTTATGCATAAAGTTTGGGGATATATTATTTTCTTATTTATTTTATTCACTGTCTTTCAGGCTATATTTACTTTTGCGGCTTTACCAATGGAGTTAATTGAAACAGGATTTTCAAATTTATCTTCTTGGTTATTAGAAATTTTACCTAAGGGTATTGCAACTGATTTATTCATCAATGGCATATTAGCTGGGCTTGGTGGTATAGTTATTTTCATTCCTCAAATAGCACTATTATTTGCATTTATTTCAATTCTAGAGGATACCGGTTATATGTCTCGTGTTAGTTTTATAATGGATAAAGCTATGAGGAGATACGGATTAAACGGAAGGAGTGTAATTCCGCTTATAAGCGGGGTTGCTTGCGCAGTGCCGGCTATAATGGGAGCAAGAACTATTAGCAACTACAAAGAAAGACTACTAACTATTTTCGTAACTCCATTAATGAGTTGCAGTGCCCGCTTGCCAGTATATACACTTTTAATTGCACTTGCTGTGCCAAGTAAATTAATGTTTGGATTTTTTAATTTGCAAGGATTAGTGTTAATGTCTCTTTATTTAGTAGGTTTTTTTGCTGCAATTGGTTCCGCGTTTGTGTTTAAATACTTTTTAAAATCAAAAGAAGCCAGCTACTTTATAATGGAAATGCCTATTTATAGAAAACCTAGGTGGAAAAATGTTGGATTAACAATTCTTGAAAAAGTAAAAGTTTTTCTTTTTGAAAGTGGAAAGATAATTCTTGCAGTATCAGTTATACTTTGGTTTTTGGCCTCTTTTGCTCCCAACAATAAATTTGAACAACTTGAAAAAGAATATAACCATAAAATTTCTCAATTAGATAATTCTAATTCAAATGCTGAAGTAACCATTTTAAGAAATGAATTGGCCTCTAAAAAATTAGAATATTCTTATGCAGGTGTTATGGGCAAAACATTAGAGCCAATTATTGAGCCTTTGGGCTTTGATTGGAAGATAGGAATTAGTTTGGTAACATCATTTGCCGCTAGAGAGGTTTTTGTTGGAACTATGGCTACAATTTATAGCGTAGGTGCTAATGAAGAAAACACCCAGAATATTAGAGAGAAGATGAGGATTGCTAAGAATCCTAATACTGGCGAACAATCATATACTTTTGCTGTTGCAATATCATTAATGCTTTTTTATGCATTTGCAATGCAGTGTATGAGTACAATTGCAGTTGTGTACAGAGAAACTAAAAGTTGGAAAATTCCACTTTTCCAATTTCTTTATATGGGTGCTTTAGCTTACCTAGCAAGTTATGCAGCTTTTAATCTTTTAAAATAAATGAATACAATAGAAAACATAAATGTCATTCGTGAGCAATTTCCAATTTTGAAAAGAGAGGTAAATAAAAAGCCTCTAGTTTATTTTGATAACGCAGCAACTTCCCAGAAACCTTTATCTGTAATCAACTCAATCAGCTATTATTATTCACATACAAATAGTAATGTACATAGAGGAGTGCATACGCTCTCTCAAGAGGCTTCTGCAGAATATGAAAAGGCACGTGAAAAGGTTTGTAATTTTTTAAATGCAGGAAGTGTTCAGGAAATTATTTTTACAAAGGGCACAACTGACGGTATAAATATTGTTGCTGCGAGTTATGGGGATACTTTTTTAAAAGAAGATGACGAAATAATATTAACTACTATGGAACACCATAGTAATATTATTCCATGGCAATTGTTGTGTGAACGTAAGAAAACGAAACTAAAAATTGCCACTATTTTAGATAACGGTGACCTTGATTTAGAGCACCTATATTCATTATTTAATAAGAAAACAAAATTAATTGCTATCACTCATGTTTCCAATACCTTAGGTACAATTAATCCCATAAAAGAAATAATAAAGAAAGCACACCAAAACAATATTGTAGTACTTGTTGATGGAGCACAAGCTGTTCCTCATAAACAAGTTGATGTACAAGATTTGGATGCCGATTTTTATGTATTTAGCGGACATAAATTATACGCCCCCACTGGTATTGGCGCATTATTTACAAAGAAGAAATTTATTGATTTAATGCCTCCTTATCAAGGAGGAGGTGGAATAATAAAATCAGTGAGTTTTGAGAAAACTGAATATGTTGAAGGGGCATTAAAATTCGAAGCTGGTACACCTAACATTTCTGGTGCCATTGCATTAGGCTCAGCTATTGATTTTATAAATGAAATCGGTATAGAAAATATCTTTAAACACGAGGTTCAATTGCTAGATTATACAGTTTCAAAAATTAGCGATATTGAAGGATTAAAAATAATAGGAACATCTAACCACAAAGCAGGAGTTTTATCATTTGTAGTAGATGGTATTCATCCATTTGATTTAGGTACGCTTTTAGATAAGATGGGCATTGCAGTAAGAACGGGTCATCATTGCACTCAGCCATTAATGCAATATTTTAATTTGCAAGGAACAGTTCGGGCATCTTTTGCAATTTATAATACTATGTTGGAGGTTGATTATTTTGTTGAGGGCTTAAAGAAATGTATTGCTATGCTTAAATAAAAATTTATTCAACTTTTATAACAACAAATTTAAATTTGCATCTAACGATAGATTCTAACATATGACCCAAATCTAACTGGTCTTCATCCTCAACATCGTATTGCCATATAATCTCTACCTCACTGCCAATTTCTTTAAATGAATTACATTTTTGAATGACTTGTAAAAGCATATTTTTAGTAGAAGTATTTATGTATTCAAGTTGAAAGATTAGCTTAATAACCTCAGGTTTTGCTAGTTTGAAATTATCTAACCAGTCTATAACTGGGCGATAGATTGAATAACTATTACTTGGAGTTGAAATTCCTTTCAACAATAATTTGCCATTTGTTTGTAAGTATATTTCAGGGGTATATTCGGTACCTTTAATATTCAAATTTTCAACCATATAGCAAATTTATTATTTTAAATGAATAAATCTATTTTTTTGTTGGTTTTTGTAAACATGAGTCGTTTTCTAATGTACTAAAATATTTAAAATAAACTCAAAAATAATCAATTTGTTTTTGCCATAATGTTTAGTATTATTGTACTAAATATTTTAGTAATGTCAAACATAGCTTTAAACTTAAAAATCTTAAGAGACTATAAAAAATTATCTCAAGAACAGTTAGCAAACGAACTCAACATCACGCGTTCTAGATTGGGTTCTTATGAAGAGGGAAGGGCAGAACCTCCATATGATTTACTATCGAGTATTTCTGATTATTTTCATTTATCAATTGATGTACTAATTAAGGGTAACTTGGCTAAAACTAGCCCAGATAGTTTAATAAAAGTAGGTAAAAATCGATTGTTGTTTCCTGTTCAAATTGACAGCAACAATGAAGATATTATTGAGGTAATTCAAGCCAAAGCATTGGCAGGTTATGCAAGAGGTTATTCAGATCCTGACTTTATTGGCAAACTGCCATCTATGACTTTGCCATTCAAAGTTGTTGGTAAACATAGAGCATTTGCAATAAAAGGTGATTCAATGCCCCCATTTAATGATGGAACAATAATTATTGGAAAATATATAGAAGATATAAAAGAAATTAAAGATAGAGAAACATATATTGTACTCACAAAGGAAGATGGCATAGTTTATAAAAGACTAAAGAGAAAAAAAGAAAAACTGAATGACGTTTTTGAGTTTCATTCAGACAATAAATATTATCAACCATTTTTATATCATTCCAAAAATATTCTCGAAGTATGGAGTTTTGTATGCAGTTTAAATATTGGAGAATATAAACAAGATGAATTAAACATGGAAAATGTAATTCGTTTCTTACA
Organism: Flavobacteriales bacterium; assembly: GCA_040383485.1. Lineage (GTDB taxonomy): Bacteria > Bacteroidota > Bacteroidia > UBA4408 > UBA4408 > JBEIDK01. The sequence goes on along the minus strand of JBEIDK010000001.1, from coordinate 14,162 downwards.
ATCGCAAAGAGTTGAAATGGTTAGATGAAATTATATTCTTTTTCACTGCTTTCGTGATAATATTAAATTTATAGATAGGTTTCTAAATAAAAAAGGTTGCAAAATTTGCAACCTTTTTATTTATGCTTGAGCAGTTGGACCGCCAAAGTTCATTGGTAAACCTGGGGGCATTTCGCCTTCTTTTATAACTCCATAAAGTTGCTCGTATTTTTTTATGTTATCCTGCATAGCCATTAATAAGCGCTTAGCATGTTGCGGTGTTAAAATTATTCTACTCTTTACTTTTGCTTTTGGCACATTTGGCACCAATCTTATAAAATCTAATATAAACTCTGAATTACTATGTGTTATGATTGCTAAGTTAGAATATACCCCTTCAGCTACCTCTTCACTAAGTTCAATATTTATTTGCCCTTCTTGCGGTGTTTCATTTTCCATTTTGTTTTTTTTTTAATTAAAAATTTAAGTTGCAAACTAAATAAAAAATAATGAATTTAAAATTCAAAAAAATGAAGAATTTTTAACTTAGTTATGGATAATTTATACATTTACAACCCTTATAAATTAATGACATGATAGCTGAACAAAAAGTACCAAGTCCTGGTGAATCAATCTCAGAGGTAGTAATAGCACGTTGGTTAAAGAAAGACGGTGACTATGTTGAAAAAGATGATGAGTTATGTGAAATAGATAGTGACAAAGCAACCTTAACGGTTAATGCCGAAAATTCGGGTGTTTTTAAAGCACTAGCAAACGAAGGCGATACTGTAGCAGTAGGTTCTATTATTTGTAATATTGATACAGAGGGAGCTAAACCAGCTGGTAAGCAAATCGAAAAGGAACCAATAAAGGATGTTGCAAAAAAAGAAGTTAAGGAAGCCGAAAAAGCTATTGTACATCCCTCTAATACTCAGGAAAAAACATATGCAACTGGCACCCCTTCTCCTTCTGCAAAAAAAATAATGGATGAGAAAAATGTTCCAGCAAATGCAATAGTGGGCACAGGTAAAGACGGACGAATTACCAAGAACGATGTCAATCTTTTGCTTGCGAAAGGATTTGCGCATGTTCCAACTGTTGTTCCATATACTAATTCTCGTGAAGTAGAGAAAAATAAAATGACTCCCCTTCGCAAGAAACTTGCACAAAGACTTGTTTCTGTAAAAAATGAAACCGCTATGCTAACTACTTTTAATGAAGTAGATATGAGTGCAATAATGGATTTAAGAAGTAAGTATAAAGATAAGTTTAAAGAAAAATATGGCGTTAATGTTGGTTTTATGAGTTTCTTTACTAAGGCTGTAACAGAAGCTTTACAGCTTTTTCCTGCTGTTAATGCCATGATAGATGGCGATGAAATTGTATACCATAAATACTGCGATATTGGAATTGCCGTAAGTGCACCTAAAGGTTTGGTTGTGCCTGTTGTGCGCAATGCAGAAGCAATGAGTTTAGCCGAAATTGAAGGCGCAATTAAAGGGCTTGCCTTAAAAGCAAGAGATAATAAAATTACTTTAGATGATATGAGTGGAGGTACCTTTACAATTACTAATGGTGGAGTGTTTGGTAGCATGATGAGCACTCCAATTATTAACCCTCCGCAAAGTGCAATTTTAGGAATGCATAATGTGGTTGATAGACCAATGGCTGTAAATGGTCAAGTTGTAATTCGTCCTATTATGTATGTAGCACTTAGCTATGACCATCGAATAATAGATGGTCGCGAGTCTGTTGGTTTTTTAGTTAAGGTAAAAGAAATGCTTGAAAACCCTACAAAAATGCTTTTTGGCGGTAAAGAACCCGGTGAAGTACTTTTAGGCCTTTAATTTTATTATTCTTAATTACATTTTAAATTAATACTAAATACTATTTTTTTGGATTTACAAATTTTACAGCCAATTTCTGATGAGTTATTTACTCATTTCCAATCCTCTCAACTAGGCAGTAGTTTAAATATTCATACATCAAAAAAATTTCCAGACTTGACAAATACTAAACTCGTCATTATAGGGGTTTGTGAAGGCAGAAAGAGTATTAATAATAAAGGCTCAGAAAAAGCTCCTGATAAAATCCGAGAATATCTGTATTCTTTATTTAAACATTCAGGAATATCTGAAATTGCTGATTTAGGAAATGTTCAGCAGGGGTTCGAAATATCAGATACCTACTATGTACTATCCAATATTGTAACTTTTTTAATAAAAAAAAATATTATTCCAATTATTATTGGTGGCGGACAAGACCTTACTTATGCCAATTATACTGCGTATCAAAACCTTGAGCAAACTGTTAATTTAGTAAGCATTGACTCTGTTTTTGATATGGGATTAATTGAACAACCAATTGATAATAAATCCTATTTAGGGAGTATAATTTTACATCAACCAAATTATCTTTTTAATTATAGTAACATTGGTTACCAAACTTATTTAGTAGATTCTGCAATAACCGATTTGATGAGTAAATTATATTTTGACACTTATAGGTTAGGTACATTTAAAAATAATATTGAGGAAGTAGAGCCAATTGTAAGAAATGCAGATATGATAAGTTTCGATATTTCTTCAATTAGAAACAGCGATGCACCAGGTTCTGCAAATGCAGGTCCAAATGGATTTTATGGAGAAGAGGCCTGCCAAATTATGCGCTATGCTGGTTTAAGTGATAAACTAAGTTCAATAGGTATCTATGAATACAATCCAGAGTTTGATAAAAAAGGAATTACAGCTCATTTAATAGCTCAAATGATATGGTGTTTTATTGATGGTTATTTAAATAGAAAAGATGACTTTCCTCTTGCTCCTAAAAAAGATTTTGCAAAATACCATGTGTTGGTTGATGAAAATGAAAAGTATGAAATAATATTCTATAAAAGCCCCAAAAGTGACCGTTGGTGGATGGAGGTACCTTATCCTACAGCAAAAAATGCTAAATATGAACGTCATTATTTGGTCCCATGCTCTTATAGCGACTATCAATATGCATTGAATAATGGATTACCAGATAAATGGTGGCAAACCTATCAGAAACTATGCTAAAACATAGCAATTATGGAAATTGAAATTAGAACGGGTATTGAAAGTGACTTACCATCAGTATTAAAATTAATTAAGGAGCTAGCGTCATACGAAAAAGCCCCTAATGAAGTAACAAATACTATTGACAAAATGCGTGAAGATGGATTTGGAAGAAAACCGATTTTTGGATTTTTTGTGGCTAAAAAACTTAACGAGATTATTGGAATTTCTCTATATTACACAAGATATAGCACATGGAAAGGGAAGTGCTTGTATTTGGAAGATATAATTGTCACAGAAAAGTTTAGAGGAAACGGGGTTGGGAATCTTTTATTTGAGAAAACTAAACAATTTGCCGAAGAAAATAATTTTATAAGTATTAATTGGCAAGTATTAGATTGGAATGAGCCTGCAATAAATTTTTACAAAAAATACAATAGTAGCTTTGATAACCAATGGATTAATTGCCGAATAATTTTATGATTTTAGCTAATAATTAATTTATTAGTAAATAGGACCAATAAATTTTAATTGAAAACTTATAATTGGTGATTTTAAATTAATTTACTTCCTACGGTTAGTAATGATAGTTACTATATTTTAATTTACTTTAAACATATTTTTCTCCTTTGTTCATTTTAATATCATTCACCATTTGTTTAATATTTTGTTCGTTTTCTTTCTTACAAATGAGTAATGTATCTTTAGATTCAACTACTATATAATCATCTAATCCTTCAAGTACAACCAATTTGTTTTTTGGAACATGTATTATGCAATTTGATGAATTGTAGGTGAGAACATTTTTACCAACAATAGCATTGTTATTTTTATCCTTTGTGATTTTTTGAAATAGGGAGCCCCATGTACCCAAATCACTCCAACCAATAACAGAGGAACGGACATAAACATTTGTTGCCTTTTCCATAATTCCATAATCTATAGATATATTTTTAGCCATCGGGTAAACTTTTTTAATATAATCAGCCTCTGCAGATGTATTATATAATTCAATACCCTCTTTAAAAAGTGCATACTCTTCTGGCATAAATTTTTCAAAAGCACTTAAAATGCTTCTTGCACTCCAAATAAATATTCCAGCATTCCATAAAAAATCACCGCTTTGCAAAAAAAACTTCGCCATATCAAGGTCAGGCTTTTCTGTAAAAGTTTTTACTTTTTTTATTCTATTATCTTTTTCTCCAGGGTTTGATTCTTTAAATTGAATATAACCATATCCAGTATCAGGACGAGTTGGTTTTATCCCAATAGTTATTAGACAATCTTCACTGCTTGCCTTCTTAAAGCATGATAATACAGCTTTTCTAAAGGTATCCTCTTTATTTATTGAGTGGTCACTTGGTGCAACAATAATACGTGCTTCTTTATTTTGCTTATATATTTTAAAGCATGCATAAGCAATGCAAGGAGCAGTATTTCTTCTAGCAGGTTCAAGTAGTACTTGATTTTCTGCAATAAACGGCAGTTGTTCCTGCACCAAAGTTTTATATTGTTCATTTGTAACAACTATAATATTCTCTTTAGGGCAAATGTCAATAAACCTATCGTATGTTTGTTGCAACAATGTTTTACCAACACCCATTACATCAATAAACTGTTTGGGGTAGCTTGAAGTGCTCATTGGCCAAAATCGGCTTCCTACTCCACCTGCCATAATCACGCAATAATTATCTTTCATAATATATATTAATAGTAAACATGTTACAAAATAAAATACCGGCATAGTTATACCGGTATTTATGTTTAAATAATATTTAATATTGTATTAACCTTCAACCATTACCATTTTAAATGGTACATTAATAATAGCCTTATAATCTTCACCTGCTTCACTCATATCCTCGTCATCTTCTTCATAATGCCAGTTAATAATCACTGAACTATTACCACCTTTATTGATACCTTCTAATTTTTTAAAAACATCAAGAATACATTTTGATGAAGAAGTATTGAAATATTCTAATTGAATATTTACAGTTGTTGTAGGCTGCGGTTTAATTCCATACTTTTCTAACCAATCGATTAGTGGTTTGTAAAATTCAATTGAATTTTCAGGTATTGAACGTCCTTTAATCTCTACAAATCCTGCAGCAGAGTCAAATTTAATTGTTGGTGTTTTTGCCGAACCTTCTATAAGTAGTGTTTCCATTGTGTAAATATATTACGATATTTTTATGTTCAAACTAAAAAATGAATAAGTTGTGTCAATAAGCTTGAAACTATAGTTTAATTTTTGTCCAGATTTTCTTGCAATGTCAATCATTCCTAAGCCTCCGCCACCTTTTGATGAAAATTCGCCTTCGCTTAAAATTTGTTTGTAATATTCTTTCAACTGTTCTTTATCCATCCCATTTACTTTATCTAGTTTTGCTTTTAAGGTCTCAACGTTTTCAGTCAATATATAATTTCCTGTTATAATATTATATTCATTATCATATTTTCCAATCATAAAAATAGCTGATTTAGCTATCTTAGTTTCCGCTTCATCTCCATCAGGAGAAACATCCAAATGATGATAAAGATTTTGTAAACATTCAACAAGAACATTGTAAACCTTTTTCTTAATCTTAGGCTCTTCTTGAATGTTATCTAGCTTACTCTCCATAATCTGAAGAATAGATGTAAGTAGTTCTGAGGTAATGTCACCTTTGAATGAGAGCATAATTTTATTACGCTCCATTTGGTTATAAAATTCAAAGATGTCAAGCATACAATTTGGGTTGTCTTGGGTTACCTCTTTAACTTTGTTCTGGTTATTTAGAATCAAATTCAAAAGCAAAAATATTGATTAGTTGATAATATGCAAGTTTTTTATTTTATTTTTTTACAATTGGGTTATAAATAATGTCCACATCTACCAAAATACTTTCAGCAATTTTCTGTATAACTAGCCTCGGGACTTCAATTTTATGGTCTGTCAATTTCACTTCAAATTTTGAAACTAAATGTACTTCATCTCCATTTATGTTAATAGTTCCAGACATGACATAATTTTTTAACACTCCGTGAATTGTTAAATTACAGTTTGCACTTACCTTATAAATTCCTTCTTTTTTAAAATCAATTTTTTCATTTAGTTTTCCTCTCAAAAAAGCTTTAGGAAACTTTGAAGATTCGAGGTAATTTTCATTAAAGTGCTCTTGCATCAGTGAATTCTTAAATTCGAATGTAGTAATGGGAATATTAACTCTTATACTATCATCTGAAGTATTAATTAATGATGTTGCAGCCATTGATTTTGCTTCAATATTCTCCAAAGGGGTTGATGAGAAAAAATGAATCTTGCCACACTTTTCCTTATTTTTAAATATTTGTGCATTTGATACATTTACAAATAAAAAAAATATGCTTATCGTCAAAAAAATATACTTCATAGTAAATAATTGTTTTAACAAATCTAATAAAATATATTTAGGAATAAAACTTTATCAAATTTTTTTTCGATGAATTTTAATTAATTGCAGTTAAATAAAAATTCAATTCAAATTTGAATATTCCATTTTCTAGAGCATTGAAGTACCTTCATTGATTTTAATTTAACTATAAAGGCTTTATAAATTCGATAGCTTTAACATTTTCAAATTCTTATCGTATTTTGCTTTGTTGCTGTCAACATAATCTGATTTTATTCAATAATACGTGAAATTGCTATTGAAATATTAAAAACTTCAATCAATCGACCTTTTATAATTTTTTGCAACCCAAATGTTTTCCCATTAGAGTTAAAAACAGTGGTTGATAAATAGTGTATTTAATTTTATCAAATTGACACTCTAACGAATATAAAATCAATTCAATGTTAAGTTTAGCGTACAATAAAAAATTTGCTTTTTAATACATTTTTTTTACTTTTGTAATTATTTTTTTTAAGCTTTAAAAATATCCACAATTAATATAATGAAGAATTCTAACTTTTCTAATTTCAATCATAGGTTTAGCATACCTAAATACTTAAATAAAATTAAGTTTCAGTTAATTTTATTGCTCATTACCACCTTAACAGTAAGTGGAGTAAACGCAGCAACTTATTTCTCACAAGGCACCAATGGTTTTAGTGTACTCACTAATTGGAATACCATTTCCGGAGGGGGAGGCGCAAACCCAATTGCTGTGGATTTAACTTCAGGCTTGCATAATTTTATTATTCAAGATGGTCATACCATTACAATTGACCAAAACATTAGTATCCTAAACTTAACTGTAGGCCAAGGTGCAACAGGAGGATTATATGTAGGTGATGCTACATCTAGAGTTGTAACTGTTAATGGCACTACAATAATAAATACTGGTGCATCAGTCCTAACGGGTGTATTTTCAGCAAGCCATACTGTTACTTTTAGGGATAACATTACAAATAATGGTACACTTGATTTATTCAGTGACCTTACAATGAATACCAATACAGTTCTTAATCAAACTACAATATCTATCGGTGGAACTGGAAGTTATGAATTTTATGGGCTTAGTTTAGCCGGAACTACAAACGCAACCTTATTAAAATCAATTGCCATTTTAGGCGCAGTTAATATCCCAACTGGTTGTATACTTAACGGAGGTTCTTTTACTCATCAGGTTGCAGGAGATTGGACTGAGGTTGGAACTGGTCAGCTAATAAGCACTGGAACTATTGAATTTGTAGGTGGAAGCTTTGGAACTATTCCAGTTCAGTCCATAACCACAGGTAGTGCAGTATCATTTAATAACTTAAATATTAACGGTACTTCAGAAATAGTAATTTTTAATGGTACAGTAACCGTTTTGGGTAATTTTCAGGTAAATGGCAATTCAACTGTATCCGCAACTAATGGACAAAGTCATATAGTAGGTGGTAATTTTAATGTTTCTATTGGTAGTGCCTATACTCAAATTGGAGGAACCCTAACCTTTAATGGTACAACAACACAAAATATTGACTTTGCATTTACTACCATAGCAGGTCTAGCGTTTAGTAATGGGGGATTAGCTAATCCAAAAAATATAACATCTGATATAATAGCAGTTGGTTTGGTAACTATTAATGCTGGGGCAAATGTCGTTAGTCTTACGGGTAATCATACTTTTAATAATGGTTTAAGAGTGGATGGAGTTTGTAACTTTGGTGGTTCTATTTCTTTTGGTGGCGGAAGTGTTAGCAGTATTAATCCAACAGTTGATTTTGGAACTGCAAACCTAATATGTTCTGCTGGGACAACATCATTTTTTCAAGTTACGCCAGCTTCACCTATCACATTTAATATAAATAATGATTTTACAGTAAGTACTGGCGCACAAGCAGTATTTGGTGTATGTGCAAATTCAGGTGTTATGTCGTTTGTTGGTAACGGGTCTAATAACCTTACATGTAATGGTAATTTATATATAAGAGGAGCGAATGGGTTCCCAACTAACTTTAATTCATATAATTTTGGTGCAGCATCAACAACTTTTTACGATTGTAATTTTGCTCAACTAGTGCGAGGAAACGTTTCTTATCATAACTTAACATTAAACAGTAGTACATTTGCTAACGCAAAAACGATAGATGGACCTTTAGATATTAATGGAACATTATCAATCGGCGGTGCTGGCTGCAATGCCAATCTTATAGGTTATAATATTAACATTGCCGGAAACCATTCAGTTGCTAACTCTTGTGCCTTTGTAAATGACGGTACAGTAACTTATGATAATTTAAATGGTGCTCAAACAATAGGAACTGCAGGTAGCACAGGAACTCTAACTTATGAGAATATCAGTATCATTTTAGACAACCCTACTACTAATTGGACAAAAACAATAAATAGTAATTTAACAATTGGAGGTAACTACCTTGAAAGTAATATAAACGGAGGTAGCACAAATCAATTAACAGTTAATCTTCAAGGTTTTTTATTAACGAATGATTTTGACGGACAATTCATTCTTTCTGACTATACACAAATTCATGTAAATGGTTTAAATAACTTTAAACCATCAATGACTTCATTCGGGTCAAAAAATTTATCTGTATTAAGTACTGTGTTATATAATAATACTACTCAAAACTCTATACAAATTATTGCAGATGGTTTTAGTTATGGTAATTTAAGTACTCAAGGTTCTGGAGCTGGGTTCAATTACAAATCGGCTGCAGGAAGTTTAGATATTAATGGTAATTTCTTAATTATTGGTGGTAGACCAATCTTTGAAGATGGTACCTTTAGTCATTCAATTGGAGGTAATTATAACATAAGAACTGATTGCTACACTCCATCAAGTTGTGGTGTGACTATTACTTTTGATGGTGATTTTCAAAATATTGGTGCTGGATTTAGTGATATGACGTTTCCAAACGTCGTATTCACAGGTACTGGTACTAAAACTTTTACATCTCAAACAAATTACTCATTAAATGTAAATTGTAACTTAACCATTGACAATAATGTAACAGTTGATGCGAATAGTAAAAATATTAATATTTCAGGTAATTTCATAAATAGCGGTTCAGGAACCTTTATTCAAACTACTGGTTATTCGGTTAGATTTATTGGTACAACCTTAAACCAAACAGTTTCAAGTTCTCCAAATAGTTATTTTGGAGGTATTACCATTAATAAACCTACAGTTGGTTTAAAAACATTGACTCCTTTGTCTGATTTGGATATTAGAGGGACTTTATTATTTACTGCCAATGCTGCTGATTTTGATGCAACAAATCGTATTATTAATGTTGGTCTTAACATGACAGTAAATGCAGGAACAACTTTTACATCAACAGGTAGCACATTCAATTTTAATGGCAATGTTGCACAGTCTTTACAACTAAGTTTAAATCCGGTAATTTTTGGATGTGTAAACTTTTCTGGTAACGGCACAAAAACCATAACAGCAGGTTCAATGGTTGTTAATTGCGACCTTAACATTGCGGCCTCATGTATTTTTAATGCTAGTAATTTTAACCTTAGCGTTACTGGTAATTGGAACAACCTAGGAACGTTTCAGCAAAACTGTGCTAACTCTGTTACTTTCTCAGCCAATGGTCCTCAAACTATTGGATCCTCTGCATTTGGAGCGGTAATTTTTGGTGGAAGTGGTACAAAAACCTTAGGTGGAGGTATCTCAGTTTGTGGTGCTTTAACAATTAATAATGGTGTAACCTTAGAAACTACAACCAACAATTATTCAATAGCTGTTGGTGGTAACTGGACTAATAATGGTACATTTAATGTAAATCAATCTCAAGTATCACTAATAGGAAATGCCAAAACCATCGCAACAGGTGGCAATGGTGTTGGCAAACAATTCTATAATTTATCAGTTGCTCAATCTACTGGTCAAGCAGCAACACTTGCAGGTAATATAGCAATTTTAAATGATTTTACTGTTACTACTGGAACATTTACAACAGGCGCATTTAGTGTTGATGCTTATGGTAACTGGACTGTGAATGACATATTTAACTCAAATAATAATGCAGGTCTTGTAACATTGCGTGCAACTACAGGCAATAAAGTTTTTAAACCAGGTTCAGTTGGTGTTACATACAGAGGTATCACCGTTAATGGTGGTGCTACTTATACTTTAACTACCGACAATTTGGTAATGACAAATGCGCAACCATTAACTTTATCAAATGGTACATTTAAATTAGGTGGTTTGTTAATGCAAATGACAGGAAACATAACTATTGGTGCATTAGCTACATTAGACGTAGATGGGAATGCTAACTTACAAATGTCAAATGCAACTTCTATAACAAATAACGGCGGAAATTTAAGAATAGTTGGTTTACCTGGACAAGTAGCAACAGTGCAAAGAAATGGCGGTGCTGGAAACTATATTATTACTCAAACTTCTGGAACTTTTAGTGCAAAAAACTATACAATACAAAATACAAATGGTGCTGGCTTATCTATTAATGGCGGTACTATTGATGCTACAAATAATTTGAGTAACGGTATCTTTTCAAACGGAGCTGGTACATCATATTTAAATTTAAATGGTATTAATTTCGCTGATTTTACAGTTTTTAATGTGCAGTTTAATACTGGTCCAACTTTTAACGTTGCAAGAACTTCAGGAACTGGAAATATCACATTCTCTGGTTCAACAGGTACCTTGTCAGGTTCAAGTTTCGAAAATGACGATGCAAACGCAAATACTGGTCGTATAAGATGGTCTACAAGTGCTAAGAGATGGACAAATGCAATTGGTAATAATGACTGGCATACTGCAGGTAATTGGAATCCAGCAGTTATACCTACAGGTGGAGATACAATATACATTGATCATTTAACCATCCCTGCAGCTACGCCTATTACTATAAATATTACAAGCGCTGATGCTATTGCTGGAAGGTTAGTAATGGATAGAAATAGTTACGGTGGTACTGGTAACATTACCTTAAATGTGCAACCAGGAAGAAGCTTAAGTGTAAACGAGAATATTAATATACTAGTAGGTACCAGTTTGGTGCAAGCAAATAATACTGCATTAGTATTTTGTGGTGGTAGTTTCTTAAATTCTGGAACCTATACTCATAATAATTCTACACTAACAATGAATGGTACTGCGGGTATTAATTCAATTAGTGCAGGTGCTTCAAATTTCTATAACTTAACCATCGCTGTTGGAGCAACAGCTGATTATCAATTATCATCAGCCACAACAATTTTAAATGACCTTAGTATTTTAGGTGGTTCTTTGGATGTAACAACATCTAATTATGCAATTACAATTGGTGGTAATTGGAATAATACTTCTCCAGGTATTTATTATCCGCAACAAGGTACCGTAACTTTTAATAAAGCAGGGGCACAAACGATGTTTGGTGGTCCGTTTTTTAATTTAACTACTGCTGGTTCAGGAACCAAAACAATGCTGACTAATTTCACAGTACGAAATGACTTGGTAATTGGAGCATCTACCGTTATTGACGGTGGTTTGCTTATATTATCTGTTGCTAGAAACTGGACAAATAATGCTCTTGGCGGATTTACACAAATAGGCACTGGAACGGTACAATTTAATGGTACTAGTGCGCAAAATATTGATAATGGTTCGCAAACTTCTGCTTTCAATAACATATCAATGTTATCGGGAGGAGCAAAAACAATAGGTAAGCCATTCACAGTTGCAGGTGACTTTACTATTTTATCTGGTTCTGGTAATGTTGATTTTGGTACTAATTTAGTAACTGGTACTCCATCTAAAATGTTTTCGATTGCTGGTATAGCCACTGTCATATTGAGAGGTGCAAACAATTTCCCAAGTGGTTTTGGAACTGCTTCATTGGCTACAAATAGTACAGTACAATATTTAGCTGATATTTCTCAAACGGTATTTGCTACTAGTTATGGTAACTTAACTTTAGGTAGGGTAACCGCGGTAAATAATACAAAAACCTTATTGGGTACATTAAATGTGGCTGGCGCCTTAACAATTAATGATTTTAATACACAACTTGACGCTTCAAATCAGTCTGTTTTCTTAACTGGTAACTTAGCATTCCCAACTGGTGGTAGAGCAATTTTATGGGGTACAACAGGAACTCTTACTCACAATGGCGGAGGATGGAATATAGATGTTGATTATACAGGTTTTCCGGTGGCATTTAACAATTTAATATTATCAGGTACAGCTGGTAGTACCAAAACAATGTTAGCTAACCTAAATGTAAGTGGTAATGTATCAGTTCAAAATGGTATTACCTTAACAATGAATAATTTAAAATTAACTGGTACTATCTCTAGTTCATTTATACTTGATGCAGGTTCTATATTAAGAACAAGCATTCCTTCAGCTTCAGGCATTGCATGCCCTGATTTATTTGGAACTTATGCTTTTGATTGCTCAAGTAATTTTATTGTTCAAAATTTTGCTGGACTTACAAATGTTACAATTTCATCTATACCTACTTATGGTAACTTAACATTAAATAATACTGGTACATCCACATTAAATGGTAGTCTAAATATTTGTGGTAATTTAAATACTGCTGCTTCAACATTTGATGATGGTGGTTTTAATATTACTTCGACTGGTGCTACTATAGATTTGAGAATTTACACACCAACTGTTACCTCAACAATTTTCTTAGTTGGCGGTAATCAGAATATATTCGATGCAACTTCGGGAGCATTAGATATACCAGTCTTGATATGTGCAAATGCTGGAATAAAAACAATTGGTGTTGGTGCTAATTCTGTAATAAATTTATTAGGAAATGTAAGTATTAACTCAGGAGTTACATTAAGTATTACTAATAGAAATGTAAATTTCTCTGGTGATGTTTGGCAAAACAATGGGACATTCGGGCATTATAATACAGGTAGTGGTTCTTACTTTACTTATACAGGTAGTGCAGTACAAACCATTGATATGGGAACAAACAATGTGTACGAACATTATGTATATTTTAACAAGCCTGCTGGAAATGTTAACTTTATTAATAAAGGCGGTAATTTTACAAGAACTTCTGCTGTACCACAAGCATTCTATGTTCAAACCGGAACCGTTGTTAATATGGGTGCTTTAACGCATAACATCGCAGGAACTGTCCAAAATGATGGTACTTGGAATACAAACAGTTCAAACATTAACTTTAATGGAGGCGTTCAAACAATTATTTCTCCAGTTTTTGTAGCTAATAACGTAACAATAAGTGGTACAGGCGCAAAAACTATGGGTTGTAATTGGCAAGTTAATGATTTGACAATTGGTGCAAATACAGGATTAAATACAACAGCGGCATTCAGTTATGGAATTACATGTACTGGTAATTGGATAAATAATGGAACATTTACTGTAAACAATTCTGATATAGCTTTCGAAAGTAATACTGCAGTTGCTAAGGTAATTCAGGCTGGTACCTCAGCATTTAGAAATGTAACCTTCAATCAAATACAAACAAATGCAAGAACATATACATTAACTTCTCTTGTAACAACTTTTAACCGCGATTTAACAATGGGTACTGGAGCTACCTTAGATTTAAATGGTAATAGTTTAACCCTAGGTTCAAACAATGCTGGTTATGTTGAAACTCATAACATTAATGTGGGAGCTACTTTAAATGTAAGTAGCAATTCTATATTGCGTATAAACAATGATAATGGCAACTCAAATATAAATGTTGCTGGTACTTTGAGTACCATAGGTAATAAT